>NZ_JBEXXE010000033.1:47060-134812 GCF_040630255.1 Streptomyces sp. NPDC005820 | reverse complement strand
TGCAGGGGGGACCCTGTGGGAGAGTAGGACACCGCCGAACAATCATTCCGGGAAACCCCCGCACCGTATGGTGCGGGGGTTTTCTGCGTTTAAGGCATGGTGGTTTCTGCGGGCTCCCTGAAAGAGCCCGCTTTCTCATAGGCGTCCCGTTGCCTTCAGCGCCAGGTAGGCGTCTGCGAGGGCCGGGGCGAGTTCGTTCGGGGTGGCGTCCACGACGGTGACTCCGTGCCGGCGGAGTTGTTCGGCTGTCCGATGCCGTTCCGCTTGGGCCTGGGCGGCGGATGCGGCGTCGTAGACCGCGTCGGTGTTGCCGCGGGACGTGGCCATACGTGCGATGTGGGGGTCGGCGACCGAGGCGACGAGGAGGGTGTGGCGCTGGGTGAGTTGAGGGAGGACGGGGAGGAGGCCTTCCTCGACCGGGGCCGTGTCGAGTGTGGTCAGCAGGACGATGAGGGACCGGCGAGGCGCCGTACGGAGTGCTGTGGTGGTGAGGGTCCGGGCGTCCGTCTCGACCAGTTCGGGTTCGAGGGTGGCCATGGCGTCGACGAGACAGGGCAGGACGTCGCGGGCGGAGCGGCCTTGGACGAGGGCGCGTACCCGTCGGTCGTAGGCGAGGAGGTCGACGCGGTCGCCGGCGCGGGAGGCCAGGGCGGCGAGGAGGAGGGCGGCGTCCATGGAGGCGTCGAGGCGGGGGGCGTCGCCGACGCGGGCCGCGGAGGTGCGGCCGGTGTCCAGGACCAGCAGGATGTGGCGGTCACGTTCCGGGCGCCAGGTGCGGACGGCGACCGTGGAGTGGCGGGCTGTGGCGCGCCAGTCGATGGAGCGGGTGTCGTCGCCGGGGACGTAGGCGCGCAGGCTGTCGAATTCGGTGCCTTCGCCGCGGGTGAGGGCACTGGTGCGGCCGTCGAGTTCGCGGAGACGGGCGAGTTTCGAGGGGAGGTGCTTGCGGCTGGTGAACGGGGGCAGGACGCGTACCGTCCAGGGGACCTTGTGGGTGCCTTGGCGGGCGAGGAGGCCGAGGGGGCCGTAGGAACGGATGGTGACGCGGTCGGCCTGGCGGTCGCCGCGGCGGGTGGGGCGCAGGCGGGTGGTGATGCGGCGGCGCTCGCCGGCGGGGACGGCCAGGCGGTGGCGGGAGGCCTCGGTTTCCGTGCCGGGCTGCCAGCTGCTGGGCGGCCAGGCGTCGCGGAGGTGGGCGCGCAGGGGGCGGCGGGAGGGGTTGGTGAGGGTGAGGGTGACGTCTGCGGGCTCACCGAGGCGTGCGGTGGTGTCACCGGAACGGGTGAGGCGCAGGGGGCGTACGGGGGCTGCCAGGGCGTAGTCGCAGGCGCAGGCCAGGGCCAGGGGGGCGTTGACGGCGAGGAGGCCCGTCCAGCTGGGTTCCCAGATGCCTACGGGGAGGGAGCCGAGGGCCGCGAGGAGTGCGGTGCGTCCGGTGAGTGCCATCAGCGGGGGACGGGGACGTGGGCGAGGAGCGCTGTGATGACGGAGTCGGCCGTCACGCCTTCCATTTCGGCCTCCGGGCGGAGTTGGACGCGGTGGCGGAGGGTGGGGAGGGCGAGGGCTTTGACGTCGTCGGGGATGACGTAGTCGCGGCCGGTGAGCCAGGCCCAGGCGCGGGAGGTGGCGAGGAGGGCGGTGGCGCCGCGGGGGGAGACCCCGAGGGTGAGGGAGGGGGATTCGCGGGTGGCGCGGCAGATGTCGACGACGTACGCGGTGATCTCGGGGGAGACGGTGGTCTTGGCGACGGCCGCGCGGGCGGCTTCCAGGTCGGCGGGGCCTGCGACGGGGCGCACGCCGGCGGCGTGGAGGTCGCGCGGGTTGAAGCCTTCGGCGTGGCGGGTGAGGACGTCGATCTCTTCCTGGCGGGAGGGGAGAGGGATCGTCAGTTTGAGGAGGAAGCGGTCGAGTTGGGCTTCGGGGAGGGGGTAGGTGCCCTCGTACTCGACGGGGTTCTGGGTCGCGG
The DNA here is from genome assembly GCF_040630255.1 of Streptomyces sp. NPDC005820. Lineage (NCBI taxonomy): Bacteria > Bacillati > Actinomycetota > Actinomycetes > Kitasatosporales > Streptomycetaceae > Streptomyces > Streptomyces sp. NPDC005820. The sequence continues at coordinate 132,846 of NZ_JBEXXE010000033.1, read as the reverse complement.
CGACGAGGAACGGGTCGGGCAGGGGGCGGGAGGTGCCGTCGACGGTGACCTGCCGTTCCTCCATGGCTTCCAGGAGGGAGGACTGGGTTTTCGGCGGGGTGCGGTTGATCTCGTCGGCGAGGAGGAGGTGGGTGAAGACCGGGCCGGGCTGGAAGGAGAACTCGGCGGTGCGGGCGTCGTACACCAGGGAGCCGGTGATGTCGCTGGGCATGAGGTCGGGGGTGAACTGGACGCGTTTGGTGTCGAGTTCGAGTGCGGAGGCGAGGGCGCGGACGAGCAGGGTTTTGGCCACCCCGGGGACTCCTTCGAGGAGAACGTGTCCACGGCAGAGGAGAGCGACGACGAGGCCGGTCACGGCGGGGTCCTGGCCGACCACGGCCTTGGAGATCTCGGCGCGCAGGGCCTCCAGGGAGGCGCGGGCGCGGCCCGGGTCCCCGGTGTTCCCGGCGTTGTCAGTGGTCGGGTCCATCATGGACGGCGTACCTCTCTTTCGAGGGCGTCGAGTTGGTCGGCGAGTGCGATGAGGGCCGTGTCGTCGCTGGGCGGCGGGCCGAAGAGAAGGGAGTGCAGGGGCTGTCCGTCGGCGTGGAGGCGGGCGGACAGGGCGGGGAGGAGTGCTTCGGGTGTGTGTGCCCGGGTGACGGGGATGCCTACGAGAGGGGCGAGGCGGGTGCGGGTGGTGGAGCGAAGAGCGGTGGCCGCGCGGTCGCGGGCGCGGGCTTTGCGGTAGAGGCGGGCGCGGCCTTCGACGGTTTCGGAGGCGCGGATCGCCACGGGGAGTTTCTCGGGTACGAGCGGGCCGAGTCGGCGTGCCCGCCAGAGGGCGGCGAGGGCTGCCGCGACGAAGAGCTGCAGGGTGCCCCAGAGCCAGCCGGAGGGCAGCAGGTCGAAGAAGGTCTTCTCGTCGTCGGGTTCGGTGGCGGAGGCGTCGGAGAGCGAGGGGAGGTACCAGGTCAGATGGGGGCGGGAGCCGAGGAGTTGGAGGGCGAGCGAGGCGTTGCCCTGCTGGTCGAGTCGGGTGTTGTAGAGGATGTCGGGTGCCCCGAGGACGATGGTGTCGCCGGTTGCGGAGGTGTCGGGGATGCGCAGGAGGGTGGCCAGGCGCCGGCTGGGGTAGCACATGTCGGCGTCGAGGTGGCGGGTGCTGTAGCGGATGCCGCCGGTCTCGGCCGTGCCGGCGCGTCGGGCGGCGGGCAGGGCGCAGTCGGGGGTGAGGGTGGAGCCGCGGCTGGTGGCCGGGTCCGCGGTGACTCCGGGGGCGAGAGCGGAGACGGAGGGGCTGCCGGGGGCGATGAGGACGGTGCGGCCGCCGGAGCCCTCGGTCGCGGAGTGCAGCTCCTGTTGCTGGCGTTCCGTCAGAAGGTCGGGGGAGGCGACCAGGAGGGTGGTGTCGGGGCCGGCGGCGGTGCGGGCCTCGGCGGGGGTGGTGACGACGCGGGTGGAGACGCCTCGGTCGGCGAGGAGTTCGGCGACGGCGCGGCTGCCGTAGGGGGCGGCGGAGCGGGGGTCGAGTGCGCCGTGCCGGGCGTCGGAGCGCAGGGCGGCGAGGGCGACGGCGGCCGCCAGGAGGAGCGTGACGGCGAGGGCCACTCCTCGCGCGCGGGTCCACAGGTGGCGGGCGGTGGGCGAGGCCGCGGTGGAGGGGAGCGTGGCCTCGGTGGTCATTCGGCGGCTCCCCGGCGGGTGGTGGGGGCCGTGCTGGGGCTGCTGCTCGCGGTGAGCGGGGGTTTGGCGCGTTCCAGGTCGTGGTCGAGTTCGGTGATGCGGTGGTACGCCTGTTCGGTCGCCGGGCGGCCTCCGTATGTCACGTCGTCGAACGCGCGGGCGGCGGCGTGGAGTCGGTCGCCGTGGGCGGGGAGGGCGCGGCCGGCTTCCGCGGCGGCCTCGTCGGCGGTGCGGCCGGGGCGGGAGTCGAGGAGGGCGCGTTCCTCGAGGGAGCGGACGACGGCCCGCATGCGTTCCTGGAGGGCCTGGTTCCAGTGGCCCTGGGAGGCGTGCGCCTCGGCGGCGGCGCGGTGTTCGGCGGCGGTGCGGGGGCGGTCGTCGAACAGGGCTGTGGCGGAGGTGGGTTGGCGGCGGGGCGTGCCCAGGCGCCACCACAGGGCGCCCACCACGGCCACGACGGCCGTGAGGACGACGAGCACTCCGACTGTGCCTCCGGGGGTGGCGCCTGATGCCGTGGCGAGCAGGTCGCCGATCCAGTCCCAGAGGGTGTCCAGGGCGCGTTGGAGCAGGCTGGGGTCGTGGTCGTGGTACAGGCGCTTGGACAGTTCCCGCCGGGCCGCCTCGCGTGCCGGATCGCGGGGGACGGTCAGGGGAGGCTCGTCGTCCGAGCGGATGAGTGTGCCGAGTGGAAGTGGTGGTGTTGCGGTGAGGATTCGCCCCGTCAGGCTCACCGCATCAGCTCCCCGAGGTCGTGCCGGGTTCGGGGGTGCCGTAGCCCTGGACGCCGGCGGCGCGGGCGAGGTCGAGGTCGAGGGCCTCGCGGCGGATGCGCTGGTCGATGTAGAGGAGGACGACGACTCCGGCCGCGATCGGGAAGGTGATCATGGAGCCGATCACCGAGCCGACTCCGCTGACGATCAGGTAGGTCCAGCCGTAGTCGCCGGTGCCGTCGAGGAGGCCGCCGATGCCGCTGTCGCTCATCGCGGCGCCGGCGAAGGCGAAGGGGACGAGGACGATCGCCGCGACGATGTTGGCGATGATCAGGGCGAGCAGCTGGATGCCGAAGACCCGCCACCAGGAGCCGCGGACGAGTTTCGCGGAGCGGGCCATCGCCTTCGTGATGCCCTGCTTCTCCAGCATCAGCGCGGGCGAGGAGAGGGAGAGCCGGATCAGCAGCCACAGGGCGACGAAGACCGCGGCGAAGGTGCCGAAGAGCGAGAGCGCGGCCCCGCCTGCGCCGGCCCCGGCGGCGCTCACCAGGACGCCGGGCAGTGCGCCGACGAGGCCCACCGCGCCCGCGATGAGCAGCAGCAGGAAGATCAGGCCGAACAGCCGGGGGATCCGGGGACGGGCATCGCGCCAGGCGTCCCCGAGGGTGACCGGCTTGCCGAGGACCGCACGGCTGATGACGGCCGTGAGCAGGGCTGTCGCGATGATGGTGCCGACCAGGGAGATCAGCAGCAGGACACCGGAGTTGAGCAGGACGTCACCCATGGCGCGGGTCTGCTCGTCGAGGGTCGCGCTCGGGTCGCTGAGGGCGGAGGGGTCCGTGGTGTGGTCCAGGACCAGGCCCTGGAGCAGGACGACGATGATCTCGGTGACGACCGCGACGGTCAGCGAGATGCCCAGCACGGTGCGCCAGTAGGTGCGCATGGTGGCGACCGCGCCGTCGAGGATCTCGCCGACACCGAGCGGGCGCAGCGGGATCACACCGGGCTTCGCCGCGGGCGGGGGACCGCCCCAGCCGTTGCCCCAGCTCGGGTAGGGGATGTAGCCGGGGTGGCCGTTGGGGGCACCGCCGTACGGGCCGGCGGGCGGGCGGCCGCCCCAGCCGGGGCCGGGCGGTGGGGGCGGCGGCGGAGGCTGCACGGGGTTCTGCGGAGCGGTCTGGCCGGGGTGCTGGGGGCCTGCGGGCGCGGACCACTGCGCGGGGGGCGGCTGCTCCTTGGACCACTTCGTGTCGGGGTTCGGTGGATGCGCGGCCGGCTGGCCCGCGGGTGGCGCGTCGGCGGGCTGGTCTGCGGGGTCGGACGCGCCGGGCTCCCGCCCGTCGGACGGGGCGGATCCGGGCGAGGCCCAGCCCGGAGTGTCTTTCATCGTCGCTCCTTCACGATGCCCGTCCGCGGGCGCGGCGGCAGGTTGGCTGCCATCGTGCCATGGGGCGGTCATCGGGCGACCGGCCGCGGTAGGGGCTGCACACCTTCAATTGTCCGTCGGACTGGGGGCAGACTGACGGCATGGCTGATCAGTACGCGCAATCCGGTGAGGACAAGCGGCAGGCCGAGATACCGGCGATCCGTTGGGAGGAGCCACCCGAAGGCCCCGTGCTGGTGCTTCTGGACCAGACGAGGCTGCCGGCCGAGGAGGTCGAGCTGGTCTGTACGGACGCGTCGGCGCTGGTGGAGGCGATCCGTTCGCTGGCGGTGCGGGGTGCGCCGCTGCTCGGCATCGCCGGGGCGTACGGCGTCGCGCTCGCCGCCGCCCGCGGCTTCGACGTGGAGGAGGCGGCCACCGCGCTGGCCGGAGCACGGCCCACCGCGGTGAACCTGTCCCTCGGTGTGAACCGGGCCCGCGCCGCGTACCGGGCGGAGCTGGCGGGTGGCGGCGATCCCGCGCAGGGGGCGCAGGCCGCGCTGGCGGCGGCGCGGCGACTGCACCGGGAGGACGCCGAGGCCAGCACCCGGATGGCCGGGCACGGGCTGGCGCTCCTGGACGAGCTGCTGCCCGGCGGCGGGCATCGGATCCTCACGCACTGCAACACCGGCTCGCTGGTGTCGGGCGGGGAGGGGACGGCGTTCGCCGTGGCGCTGGCGGCGCATCGGGTGGGGCGGCTGCGGCGGCTGTGGGTGGACGAGACGCGTCCGCTGCTGCAGGGCGCCCGCCTGACCGCGTACGAGGCCGCGCGCAGCGGCATGGCGTACACCCTGCTGACGGACAACGCGGCGGGCTCGCTGTTCGCGGCGGGCGAGGTGGACGCGGTGCTGATCGGGGCGGACCGGATCGCGGCCGACGGCTCGGTGGCGAACAAGGTGGGGAGCTATCCGCTCGCGGTGCTCGCGCGGTACCACCATGTGCCGTTCATCGTGGTCGCCCCGGTGACGACCGTGGATCCGCACACGGCGAGCGGGGCGGCGATCGAGGTCGAGCAGCGCCCCGGGTTCGAGGTGACCGAGGTGACGGCGCCGCAGGTGCCGGTGACCGGAGCGGGAGGCGGGATTCCGGTGGCGCCGCTGGGGACCCAGGCGTACAACCCGGCGTTCGATGTGACGCCGCCGGAGCTGGTGACGGCGATCGTGACGGAGGAGGGCGCGGTGTCGCCGGTGACGGCCGAAGGGCTCGCCGAACTGTGCGCGAGGGCCCGTCCCGGGGCGGGTGCGTGATGCCCTGAGAGCACGGTCTGCCGGGCGACGGCAGACCGTGACGGTCCGTGGAGAACGGGAGGCCCCCGGCCTGATCAACGGCATGCTTGTCGAGAGTGTGTTCGGGCTGTGGGGGTCATGACGAGACAGCCCTCCCGGTGTCGAGCGCGGCGGCGCGCGCGATGACGGCGTCGAGAACGGTGAGCACTTCCTTGCGGGGCTCGGAGCGGGTGGTGCGGTGCCGGGCGATCAGCCGGCGGGTGCCCAGGCCAGGCACGGACACCACCTTCACCCCGTCGGGCAGCTGCACGTCCAGCACGCCCAGGGCGGGCAGGACCGCGACGCCGAGACCGCCCGACACCATCGAGAGCGCGACGTCGTAGAGGGCGTAGCTGTGGGCCGTGGGGGCTGCCGTCAGCCCGCGCCGGATCTTCTCGGTGGCGCTGTGGGCGGCTGATTCCGGGTCGACGCCCAGCCAGGTGAGGTGCTCCAGATCCGCCGTGCCGGCCGGTGCCGGTACCGCCGCAGGCATGATCACCAGCCACGGCTCCTCGAGCACCGGCACGTCACGGGTACCGCGCCCGGCCCGGCGCCCGACGGGGCTGTCGGCTTCCAGAACGATCAGGTCGACCGCTCCGGACCGCAGCTCCTGCTGTGCCGTCTCGCCCTCCGTCTCGCGGATGAGCAGTTCCAGGCCGGGGAACTGTTGGCGCAGCTGGTGCACCAGCGGTACCAGCAGGGTACGGATCACGGTCTGGAAGGCGCCGATGACGACCGTTCCGGTCACGTCCCCCTGCAGCGCCGCCAGTGCCTTGCGCGCGTCGGTCAGTTCGGACTCGATGCGTTCCGCGGCTTCGGCGAGCACCCGGCCCGCCTGCGTGAGGACGGCTCCGCGGGGCTGGCGGTCCAGGACGGCGACGCCGACCGCGTCCTCCAGCCGGGAGATCTGCTGGGAGACGGCCGACGGCGTCAGGTGCAGGGCGTCCGCCGCCGCCAACACGCCTCCGGCCCGGTGGACGGCCAGCAGCACAGCCAGCTTGCGTGGATCGATATCCATTCAGCTCAGCTTAACGGGGGGAGCAAATAACTTCGATTGCTCTGTATCCACGGGGGCCGACACCATGGCCGTATGCGGGAGATGATGACCACGGCCGCCACGGGGGCCGGGTGGATCGGCACCTTGTGCTGTGCCACGGCCTACTTCCTGGTCTCGCGTCGGCGGATCGAACCGGATGCGCTCATGACCCAGTCGCTCAACGTGCTCGGCGCGGCCATGCTGGCCCTCTCGGCGGCCGTCAGCGGCGCCTGGCCGTCGGTCACCAGCAGCCTGGTGTGGGTACTGATCGGCCTCCAGACGCTCATCGGCGTACGTCGGCGCCCGAGCACGACCGAGGGTTAGCCCGGCCTCGGCACCCCTCTGCGGCCCCTGCCGGACGACCTGACATCGTTGCTGACATCAACGGGGGCAGACAGTGACGGTCCCGTACGACTATCGTCACCGGGCGGTGAGGCTTCTCACCTGCGTCACCTTCACCGTTATGAGAATGGGATGATGTCGTTTATGAAGGGACGAGTCCTTGTCGTCGACGACGACACCGCACTGGCCGAGATGCTCGGCATCGTGCTGCGTGGTGAAGGTTTTGAGCCGTCTTTCGTAGCCGACGGTGACAAGGCGCTGGCCGCGTTCCGGGAGGCGAAGCCCGATCTGGTGCTGCTGGACCTGATGCTGCCCGGACGGGACGGCATCGAGGTGTGCCGCCTGATCCGGGCGGAGTCCGGCGTGCCGATCGTGATGCTCACGGCGAAGAGCGACACCGTCGACGTGGTCGTCGGGCTGGAGTCCGGCGCCGACGACTACATCGTGAAGCCGTTCAAGCCGAAGGAGCTCGTCGCCCGTATCCGGGCGCGGCTGCGCAGGTCGGAGGAGCCGGCGCCGGAGCAGTTGGCGATCGGCGACCTCGTGATCGACGTCGCCGGGCACTCCGTGAAGCGCGACGGACAGTCCATCGCGCTGACGCCGCTGGAGTTCGACCTGCTGGTCGCGCTGGCGCGCAAGCCGTGGCAGGTGTTCACCCGCGAAGTGCTCCTCGAACAGGTGTGGGGCTACCGGCACGCCGCCGACACCCGCCTGGTCAACGTGCACGTGCAGCGGCTGCGCTCCAAGGTCGAGAAGGACCCGGAGCGGCCGGAGATCGTGGTGACCGTCCGAGGCGTCGGTTACAAGGCGGGGCCGAGCTGACATGTCCGGGGACAGTGCCGCTTCGGCCCCCGGCCGGTCCGGGGTCCGACCGGAGCGGCCTGTCGGCCGGAAGACCATGGGTTCACGATTCGGGCGCCTCCTCGAGGGCGGACTGCTGCAGGGCGGCATGCAGGGCAGCCCCGTCCTGCGCCTGCTGCTGCGCTGGGTGCGCCGGCCGCTGCTGCCGGTCATGCGGCTGTGGCGGCGCAACATCCAGCTCAAGGTCGTCGCCACCACCCTGCTGATGTCCCTGGGCGTCGTCCTGCTGCTCGGCTTCGTCGTCATCGGGCAGGTCCGCAACGGACTGCTCGACGCCAAGGTCAAGGCCTCCCAGAGCCAGGCCGCCGGCGGATTCGCCGTCGCCAAACAGAAGGCCGACGAAGCGGTGGCCGCGGGCGGCGGCGACGGGAACGCCGTCGACAGAAGCTCCCCGCAGAACGTCACCGAATGGATGAGCGAACTCGTGTCGTCGCTGTCCAGCGGCGGCCAGGGCGCCTTCGACGTCGTCACCCTCCCCCCGGGCGACGCCAGCGGCGGCGGACCAGGACCCCGCTCCTCCGGCTACGTGGACCCCAACAAGAGCGTCCCCGAAGCCCTGCGCGACCACATCAACAGCAACGTCGGAGCAGCCCAGAGCTACTCCCGGATCCTCTACAGCAACGACAAGGACTCCCAGCCGGCCCTCGTCATCGGCAAACAGCTCAACGACCCCAACGGCGACCCCTACGAGCTGTACTACCTCTTCCCGCTCACACAGGAGGAGAAGTCCCTCAGCCTCGTCAAGGGCACCCTCGCGACCGCCGGGCTCTTCGTCGTCGTACTCCTCGGCGCGATCGCCTGGCTCGTCGTACGGCAGGTCGTCACGCCGGTGCGGATGGCCGCGGGGATCGCCGAACGGCTGTCCGCCGGGCGTCTTCAGGAACGGATGAAGGTCACCGGCGAGGACGACATCGCACGGCTCGGCGAGGCCTTCAACAAGATGGCGCAGAACCTCCAGCTGAAGATCCAGCAACTGGAGGACCTCTCCCGGATGCAGCGACGGTTCGTGTCCGACGTGTCGCACGAACTGCGCACGCCGCTGACCACCGTACGGATGGCCGCCGACGTCATCCACGAGGCGCGGGAGGACTTCGACCCCGTCACCGCGCGGTCCGCGGAACTCCTCGCCGACCAGCTCGACCGGTTCGAGTCCCTGCTCGCCGACCTGCTGGAGATCAGCCGCTTCGACGCCGGCGCCGCCGCCCTGGAGGCCGAACCCATCGACCTGCGCGAGGTCGTCCGGCGCGTCGTCAGCGGCGCCGCCCCCCTCGCCGACCGCAAGGGCACGACCATACGCGTCCTCGGCGACCAGCAGCCCGTCGTCGCCGAGGCCGACGCCCGGCGCGTCGAGCGCGTACTGCGCAACCTCGTCGTCAACGCCGTCGAACACGGCGAGGGCAAGGACGTCGTCGTCAAGCTCGCCGCCGCCGGAGGGGCCGTCGCCGTCGCCGTACGCGACTACGGCGTCGGACTCAAGCCCGGCGAGGCCACCCGCGTGTTCAGCCGCTTCTGGCGCGCCGACCCGGCACGCGCGCGTACCACCGGCGGCACGGGCCTCGGACTGTCCATCGCCCTGGAGGACGCCCGGCTGCACGGCGGCTGGCTGCAGGCCTGGGGCGAACCCGGCGGCGGCTCACAGTTCCGCCTCACCCTGCCCAGGACCGCCGACGAACCGCTGCGGGGCTCGCCGATACCCCTGGAACCCAAGGACTCGCGGCGCAACCGCGGCCTCGACGACCCCGGACAGGCCGGCCGGGCCGGCGAGAAGAGCGCCACCGTACCCGTGCAGCCCGCCAGGGAACCGCTCTCACCCGCGCACGCCCCGCTCGCGCCCCGCATGGCCACCGTCACGCCCACCGCCGACCCGACGGCCCTGCCCGGCAACGGCGCACGCGTGGTGCCCCGGCCCGCCGCCTCGGCCACCCGGAACACCGACGAAGCGGCCGGCGCCGGCGACAGCGCCCGGGAACGCACCGGCACCGCGCACGGCGACAGCGCCGGGGAACGCACCGACAGGGCACACAGCGACACCCCGGACCGGCCGGACGCCGGACCGCAGGGTCCGGACCAGCAAGGGGAGGCATTCCGTGGGCGCTGACCGCCCAAGGCGCGACCGGCGCACACCGGCGCGCGTGGTGGCGTACGCCGCCTGTGGCGTCGTACTGCTGGCCGGATGCGCCTCCATGCCCGACCGCGGCGATCTGCGCGACGTGGAGTCCACACCGCGCCAGGACACCCAGGTACGGGTCTTCGCCATGCCGCCCCGCGACGACGCACCGCCCTCGGAAATCGTCCAGGGCTTCCTCGAGGCCCTGACCAGCGACGACCCCAGCTACGCGACGGCACGGCAGTACCTGACCACCAAGGCCGCCCAGACCTGGCAACCGGAACGCGCCACCACCGTCCTCGCCGACGGGCCCGGCGCCGAGGCCGGACGGTCGGGCGACCGGGACGGCAACGACTACTTCTTCACCCTGACCGGCACCAAGGTCGCCACCGTCGACGCCCAGCAGTCGTACACGCCCGCCTCCGGCGGCTACAACCAGACGGTCCACCTCACCCGCGACAAGAAGACCGAACAATGGCGCATCGACGTGCTCCCCCAGGGAGTCGTCATGGGCAAATCGGACTTCCAGCGCAACTACATGTCCGTCAACAAGTACTACTTCGCCTCCAACACCACGGCAGCGGCCTCCGGGCAGCCCATGGCCGTCGCCGACCCCGTCTACGTACGTGAACGCGTCGACCCCACGACCCAGATGGTCCGCTCCCTGCTCGGCGGACCCACCAGCTGGCTCCGCCCCGTCGTCAGATCCAGCTTCCCCACCGGCACGGCACTGAAGAAGGGCGTCAGCGCACTCGCGCCCGACGACCAGAACAAGCTCACCGTCCCCCTCAACGACAAGGCGGCCAACACCGGCCGGAGCAAATGCTCCGAGATGGCCGCGCAACTCCTGTTCACCCTCCAGAGCCTCACCCCCACCGTGCAGGAGATCGCCCTGCGGGCAGGCGGCCGGCAACTGTGCTCGCTCAACGAGGAGCAGGCCGCCGCCGTCGCCGCCCGCGGCAGCGAGACCGACCCCGAGTACCTCTACTTCATCGACGGCCACCACCAACTCCTCCGCATGACCGCCGACGCCGGCGGCAACGCCAAGGCCGACCCGGTCCCCGGAGCACTCGGCGACGGCACCAAACCGCTGCTCTCGGTGGCCGTGGCCCGCGACGAACACAGCGCCGCCGGAGTCACCCTCGACGGCAAGAACCTCTACGTCACCTCCACCGTGGCCAGCAGCTCCCTCGGCGACCCCGTCCTCACCAGCACCGGCAAGACCGAGGCCGACCGCCTCACCACCCCCACCTGGGACGCCCAGGGCGACCTGTGGATCGCCGACCGCACCCCCGCCGACCCCCGCCTCCTGCTCCTGCAGAAGGGCCGGGGCAAGCCCGTCGAGGTCCTCACACCGCGCCTGGACGGCCGTATCAACGCCGTACGGGTCGCCGCCGACGGGGCGCGCATCGCGCTCGTCGTGGACAAGGACGGCAAGCAGTCCCTGCTCATCGGCCGCATCGAACGGGCCGCGGCCGGCGGGGACCAGCCGTCCGTGTCCGTACAGGAACTGCGCTCCGCCGCACCCGAATTGGAGCAGGTCACGGCCGTGGCATGGGCCGGAGACAGCCGCCTCGTCGTGGTCGGACAGGAAGCCGGCGGCGTCGAACAGGTGCAGTACGTCCAGTGCGACGGCTCGATCCCCGAGTCCGGCGCCCTGCCCGGTCTCACCGAGGTCACCAGCATCGCCGCCTCCGAGGACAGCGACAAACCGCTCTTCGCGACCTCCAAGGACGGACTGCTGTGGCTGCCCGGCGGGAGCGGCTGGCGCACCCTGAAGGAAACCGCCTCGGCCGCCTTTTATCCCGGGTGAACCCCACGGCGTCCGCCTTTCCGGGGCGGTCGTCCGATTTGGCCGGCTGAGCTGTCCGCGGGAGAGCTCGGTCGGCCTTTTTATCTGACTTACCGGTCGGTTTTCCACAGGGCGGCGCCCATGGTTTTCCACAGGGGTGGCCGACACCTTCCTCTCTCGGCACAGTGGAGCACGTGGAAGGCGTTCGCAGGTGGTGGCAGGAGCTCGCCGGCCTGGTCCTGCCGGCCGAGTGCGCGGGCTGCGGGCGGGACCGTACGGCGCTCTGCCCGCAGTGCCGGGGCGCGCTCCACGGAAACCCGCCACGAAGGGTACGGCCGACGCCGGAACCGGCCGGGCTGCCCGCCGTGCACGCGGCGGCGCCCTACGCGGACGAGGTCAGGGCCGTACTGCTGGCGCACAAGGAACGGGGTGGGCTGGGGCTGGCGGGAGTGCTGGGGGTGGCGTTGGCGGGGGCGGTGGGGGTGGGGTTGGGGGAGGCGGGGGAGGGGGAGGGGCCCCCGTCCCCACCCCTGTCCTCACCCCCGCCACCCCTCCTCCTCGTCCCCCTCCCCTCAGCCCCCGCCACCACCCGTGCCCGCGGTCACGATCCCGCTCGCCGTATCGCGCTTGCCGCGGCCGGTGAGCTGCGGCGGGCCGGGGTTCGGGCGCGGGTGGCTCCGGTGTTGCGGCAGCGCAGGGCGGTGGCCGATCAGGCGGGGCTGAACGCGCGTGAGCGGCAGGACAACCTGGTGGGTGCGCTGGCGGTGGTGCCCGGGGGCGGGCGGTTGTTGTGCGGGGGGCCGGTGGTGCTCGTCGACGACCTGATGACGACGGGTGCCTCGCTGGCGGAGGCGGCGCGGGCGGTACGGGCGGCGACGGCGGCGGAGCCCGCTGTGGTCCGCGCCGCCCTCGGGGTGACAGGGGTTCCTGGTGGGGAAGGTGCCCCCGGGGCGGCACGGGATACCGGTGCGGAGGGGGTCCTCGAGGGTGGTCGTGACGTGTCGGCCGTGTATGCGGGTGCCGGTCGGGAAGGGAGAGGGGTACGACGATCCGGGACGAGGGAGGGAGGTGGAGGGGTGAGGCGCGGTGGTGACGTGCTCTGCGCGGCCGTGGTCGCGGCGTCGCCGGATTCCTTCGGAATAAACCGGAACTGACTGAGAACTTGCGTCGTTGCAGGTAATGACAGGGTCAATTCACCTGAACGGAGGTACGGCGCAGTAGAGGGTGACGACATCCGTCCGAGCGAGATATGTTCGGTTGTGAGGGAAAGCCGCAGGCCACACCTCTCATATCCGAATGCCGTGCTGCGGGTTTTGGTAATCGTCCGTGGCACCTGGGGTGTAGATCTCGCCCATGGGGGAGGAGGAGGTGGAAGTCACCAAGTCCGAGGTTCCGGTGCTCACCGGGGCCTGGTGCAAAAGGGAGACGCTCCGCACTGAGGCGGAGTGATCCGGGAACGGAGTTCTGCGTGGACATCGTCGTCAAGGGCCGCAAGACCGAGGTGCCCGAGCGGTTCCGCAAGCACGTGGCCGAGAAGCTGAACCTGGAGAAGATCCAGAAGCTCGACGGCAAGGTGATCAGCCTCGACGTCGAGGTGTCCAAGGAGCCTAACCCCCGACAGGCCGACCGGTGCGAGCGAGTGGAGATCACACTGCGCTCCCGTGGCCCTGTGATCCGGGCGGAGGCCGCGGCCAGCGACCCGTATGCGGCACTCGACCTGGCGGCGGAGAAGCTGGACGCCCAGCTGCGCAAGCAGCACGACAAGCGGTACACGCGGCGTGGCGCACGCCGGCTCAGCGCGGCAGAGGTTCCCGACCACGTTCCGGGCGTGGCGACGCTCAACGGCAACGGACACCCCGTTCCGGCCGAAGCGTCGGACAGCGTGCCGACGAAGAAGATCGGTTCGCTGGAAGTGCAGGGCGATGGCCCCCTCGTGGTTCGCGAGAAGACCCACGTCGCCGCTCCGATGACTCTCGACCAGGCCCTCTACGAGATGGAACTGGTCGGCCATGACTTCTATCTGTTCGTCGACTCCGAGACCAAGCAGCCGAGCGTCGTCTACCGGCGCCACGCCTACGACTACGGCGTGATCCACCTCGACACGGACCCGATGGTCGCCCAGGTGCACTCTCCCGAGGCGGGCGGGGCGCTGGGCGGCTGACGGTGACCGACCCTGCCCGGTGACAGTGGTTGACGCGGTGTGCCCCTGGAGCGCGGTGTGCGCCCCCAGGGGCACCCGTGCGCGACCCCTTGAGGCAGCGCTCTGTCACCCCGTTGTCGTACGGGCATGGAATCATGGCCGGTGCGGCTCAATCGGTGGGCCGCAGCCTTGGGTTGGCGATGGCTCAGGACCACAGCCGCAGCCTTCAGGGGGAGGAACGATGGCGGACAGCTTCGGACCGATGCGGGACGAGGATGCCGACGACGGCGTCGTCGGCATGGGCCCGGACGCGGGTGCCTCACGCAAGGAGCCGATCAGAGTCCTTGTCGTGGACGACCACGCCCTGTTCCGCCGAGGGCTGGAGATCGTGCTCGCGGCCGAGGAGGACATCCAGGTCGTCGGTGAGGCGGGGGACGGCGCGGAGGCCGTGGACAAGGCGGCCGATCTGCTGCCGGACATCGTGCTGATGGATGTCCGGATGCCCAAGCGCGGCGGTATCGAGGCGTGCACCTCCATCAAGGAGGTGGCTCCCAGCGCGAAGATCATCATGTTGACGATCAGCGACGAGGAGGCCGACCTCTACGACGCGATCAAGGCGGGTGCGACGGGCTATCTCCTCAAGGAGATCTCGACGGACGAGGTCGCCACCGCGATCCGGGCGGTCGCGGACGGGCAGTCGCAGATCAGTCCGTCGATGGCGTCGAAGCTGCTCACCGAGTTCAAGTCGATGATCCAGCGCACCGACGAGCGCCGGCTGGTGCCCGCGCCCCGGCTGACGGACCGTGAGCTGGAGGTGCTCAAGCTGGTGGCGACGGGAATGAACAACCGGGACATCGCCAAGGAGTTGTTCATCTCCGAGAACACCGTGAAGAACCATGTGCGCAACATCCTGGAGAAGCTGCAGCTGCACTCCAGGATGGAGGCGGTGGTGTACGCGATGCGGGAGAAGATCCTCGAGATCCGGTGATGCCGGTCAGCGCAGGGCGGTGATCAGGGCGCGGGTCACCTCCTGGGTGAGGGCGTCGCGCAGTTCCGGGGCGTCGACCCGTTCCACCCGTACGTCCATGCAGTCCACCCAGCTCGCCGCCTCGACGAGGGCCTCCGCGACCGCGGGGACGGCCTTGGGGCTTTCCAGGGTGACCTGTCGGGCGACGAGGGTGCGGCCCTCGCGGGCCGGGTCCACGCGGCCCACGAGCCGGCCGCCGGCCAGGACGGGCATCGCGAAGTAGCCGTGGACCCGCTTGGGTTTGGGGACGTAGGCCTCGAGGCGGTGGGTGAAGCCGAAGATCCGCTCCGTGCGCGCCCGTTCCCAGATGAGTGAGTCGAACGGGGACAGCAGGGTGGTGCGGTGGCGGCCGCGCGCGGGTGTCGCCAGGGCCGCCGGGTCGGCCCAGGCCGGTTTGCCCCAGCCCTCGACCGTGACGGGGACCAGGCCCGAGTCGGCGATCACCGCGTCGACCTGTTCGCCCTTGAGGCGGTGGTAGTCGGCGATGTCCGCGCGCGTGCCGACGCCCAGGGACTGGCCGGCGAGGCGGACCAGGCGGCGCAGGCATTCGGCGTCGTCCAGTTCGTCGTGGAGCAGGTCGGCGGGGACGGCGCGCTCGGCGAGGTCGTAGACGCGTTTCCAGCCGCGGCGCTCCACGCAGACCACCTCGCCGTACATCAGGGCGCGTTCCACGGCGACCTTGGTGCCGGACCAGTCCCACCATTCGCTGGTCTTCTTCGCGCCGCCCAGTTCGGTGGCGGTGAGGGGGCCTTCGGCGCGGAGCTGTTTGACGACCTGGTCGTAGGTGCCCTCGGGGAGGTCGTGGTTCCAGTGGGGGCGGCCCCGGTAGGCGCGGCGGCGGAAGGCGAAGTGGGGCCATTCCTCGATGGGGAGGATGCACGCGGCGTGGGACCAGTACTCGAAGGCGTGGGCGTCCTTCCAGTAGGCGTCCTCGACGGTCGTCCGGCCCACGCGTCCGAGGCGGGCGTAGGGGATCAGTTCGTGGGAGCGGGCGAGGACGGAGATGGTGTCGAGTTGCACCGCGCCGAGGTGGCGGAGGATGCCGCGGACGCCGGCCTTGCGGTCGGGGCTGCCGAGGAACCCCTGGGCGCGCAGGGCGATCCTGCGGGCTTCGTCTGCGGAGAGCTCGGTTGCGGGGCGCGGGGTCGTCATGGGTCGCACGATAGGCGGTGGCACTGACAGCGCGGTGTGAGCTGGGGATTCGTCCGGCGGGGGTGTTCCTACGGCGTCCGGCGGGCCGGTGGCGGCAGGTAGGGGGCCGCCGAGGGGAGGCCGAGGTCGGAGGGGAGGAGGGAGCCGACCCAGCAGTCCCGTCGTACGCCCTTGTTGTTGAGGGCCGAGCGGAGGGTGCCCTCCAGGGTGAAGCCGGCGTGCTCGGCGACCGCTCGGGAGGCCCGGTTGCCGACTTCGGCGCGCCATTCGACGCGGTCGACGGCGAGGTGGGTGAAGGCCCAGCGGGTGGCGGTGAGGGTGGCCTCGGTGGTGTAGCCGCGGCCGCGGTGTTCCTTCGCGGCCCAGAAGCCGATCTCGGCGGTGCCGAGGGAGCGCATGGTGAGGCCGAGCATGCCGGTGAGGGTTCCGTCGGGGAGGAACACTCCGAAGGTGTACATGGAGGCGTCGGCCCAGCCGTCGGGGGCGACCTGTTCGGTGAAGCTGCGGGCGTGTTCGGGGAGGTAGGGGGAGGGGATGGTGGTCCAGCGCTGGATGTCGGGGTCCTGGGCTGCGGCGTGGACGGCGTCGGTGTCGTGGGGGCCGACGGGGCGCAGGACCAGGCGGTCGGTGGTGAGGGTGACGGGCTCCATCGGGAGATTGTGGTGGGGTCCGGCGGGCGGGCGCCATCGGTTTGCGGGCGGCGTCGGTGGGCGGGGTTCGCCGGCCGCGCGGGGCGTTGCGGGTGCATGTCGGTGCATGTCGGTGCGTGGGGGTGAGTGGGGGTGAGTGTGGGGCCGCGGGGTTCTGGGGCCGGGTGCGCAGGGCGCGGTCGTGTCGGTTTTGCGGGGCGTGAGCGGGTGATCACAATTCGCGTAATTCGTGGGTGGGGGGCGGCACTATCGGCGGGGGCAGGACGTTGTCCTGTTTGAAGAAGATTTTGGCGCGTGTGCGCGACAGTGCGCGGTCCTCGTCACGGCAGGCCTCCCGGCACGGCGGGGTCCTCGCATACGATGGCCGTTGCTCAGTAAGTCAAATGGAAACCGACCGTCCCAGGCCCGACCGGCAAGGAGACCAACCCCCGTGTCCGTCCTCTCGAAGATCATGCGTGCAGGCGAAGGCAAGATCCTGCGCAAGCTGCACCGCATCGCGGACCAGGTCAACTCCATCGAAGAGGACTTCGTCGACCTCTCCGACGCCGAGCTGCGGGCCCTCACCGAGGAGTACAAGCAGCGGTACGCCGACGGTGAGTCCCTGGACGACCTGCTGCCCGAGGCGTTCGCCACGGTGCGTGAGGCCGCGAAGCGTGCTCTGGGTCAGCGTCACTACGACGTGCAGATCATGGGTGGCGCGGCCCTGCACCTCGGCTATGTCGCCGAGATGAAGACCGGTGAGGGCAAGACCCTCGTCGGCACCCTGCCCGCGTATCTGAACGCCCTGTCCGGCAAGGGCGTCCACCTGATCACGGTCAACGACTACCTGGCCGAGCGCGACTCCGAGATGATGGGCCGCGTCCACAAGTTCCTGGGTCTGGAAGTCGGCTGCATCCTGGCCAACATGACGCCGGCCCAGCGGCGCGAGCAGTACGCGTGCGACATCACGTACGGCACGAACAACGAGTTCGGCTTCGACTACCTGCGCGACAACATGGCGTGGGCGAAGGACGAGCTGGTGCAGCGGGGCCACAACTTCGCCATCGTCGACGAGGTGGACTCCATCCTGGTCGACGAGGCGCGTACGCCGTTGATCATCTCCGGTCCGGCCGACCAGGCGACGAAGTGGTACGGCGACTTCGCCAAGCTGGTGACACGCTTGAAGAAGGGCGAGGCGGGCAACCCGCTGAAGGGCCTCGAGGAGACCGGCGACTACGACGTCGACGAGAAGAAGCGCACGGTCGCCATTCACGAGGCGGGCGTCGCCAAGGTCGAGGACTGGCTCGGCATCGACAACCTCTACGAGTCGGTGAACACGCCTCTGGTGGGCTACCTGAACAACGCCATCAAGGCGAAGGAGCTCTTCAAGAAGGACAAGGACTACGTCGTCATGGACGGCGAAGTCATGATCGTCGACGAGCACACCGGCCGTATCCTCGCCGGCCGCCGCTACAACGAGGGCATGCACCAGGCGATCGAGGCGAAGGAAGGGGTGGACATCAAGGACGAGAACCAGACCCTCGCCACGATCACCCTGCAGAACTTCTTCCGCCTCTACAAGCGGCACGACCACGACGGCAAGGAAGAGCCCGGTCTGTCCGGCATGACCGGTACGGCGATGACCGAGGCCGCCGAGTTCCACCAGATCTACAAGCTCGGCGTGGTGCCGATCCCGACGAACAAGCCGATGATCCGCAAGGACCAGTCGGACCTGATCTACCGCACCGAGGTCGCCAAGTTCGAGGCGGTCGTCGACGACATCGCGGAGAAGCACGAGAAGGGCCAGCCGATCCTCGTCGGCACGACGTCCGTCGAGAAGTCGGAGTACCTCTCGCAGCAGCTCTCCAAGCGCGGCATCCAGCACGAGGTGCTGAACGCCAAGCACCACGAGCGTGAGGCGTCGATCGTCGCCCAGGCGGGCCGCAGGGGCGCGGTGACGGTGGCCACCAACATGGCCGGCCGTGGTACGGACATCAAGCTCGGCGGCAACCCCGAGGACCTCGCGGACGCGGAGCTGCGCCAGCGCGGCCTGGACCCCGAGGAGCACATCGAGGAGTGGGCGCAGGCGCTTCCCGCCGCCCTGGAGAAGGCCGAGCAGGCCGTCAAGGCGGAGAAGGACGAGGTCGAGGAGCTCGGCGGGCTGTACGTGCTGGGCACCGAGCGGCACGAGTCGCGTCGTATCGACAACCAGCTGCGTGGTCGTTCCGGCCGTCAGGGCGACCCGGGCGAGTCCCGGTTCTATCTGTCGCTGGGTGACGATCTGATGCGTCTGTTCAAGGCGCAGATGGTCGAGCGCGTGATGTCGATGGCGAACGTCCCGGACGATGTGCCGATCGAGAACAAGATGGTCACGCGTGCGATCGCGTCCGCGCAGTCGCAGGTCGAGCAGCAGAACTTCGAGACCCGTAAGAACGTTCTGAAGTACGACGAGGTCCTCAACCGTCAGCGTGAGGTCATCTACGGTGAGCGGCGCCGTGTGCTGGAGGGCGAGGACCTGCACGAGCAGGTGCAGCACTTCATGAACGACACGATCGACGCGTATGTCTCCGCGGAGACCGCCGAGGGCTTCCCGGAGGACTGGGACCTGGACCGGCTGTGGGGCGCGTTCAAGCAGCTGTACCCGGTGAAGATCACCGTGGAGGAGCTGGAGGAGGCGGCGGGTGACCGGGCCGGTCTGACCGCCGAGTTCATCTCCGAGTCCATCAAGGACGACATCCACGACCAGTACGAGTCGCGTGAGGCGCAGCTCGGCTCGGAGATCATGCGTGAGCTGGAGCGCCGGGTCGTGCTGTCGGTCCTGGACCGCAAGTGGCGTGAGCACCTCTACGAGATGGACTACCTCCAGGAGGGCATCGGTCTGCGCGCGATGGCGCAGAAGGACCCGCTGGTGGAGTACCAGCGTGAGGGCTTCGACATGTTCTCCGCGATGATGGACGGCATCAAGGAGGAGTCGGTCGGCTACCTGTTCAACCTGGAGGTCCAGGTCGAGCAGCAGGTCGAGGAGGTTCCGGTCGAGGATGCCGAGCCGGTCGACCTGGAGAAGCAGGACGTGGTGCCGGCGCAGGCGGGTGCGCGTCCCGAGATCCGCGCCAAGGGGCTGGACGCTCCGCAGCGGCGGAACCTGCACTTCTCCGCGCCGACCGTGGACGGCGAGGGCGGCACCATCGAGGGTGAGTTCGACGCCGACGACGAGCCGGTGCGCTCGGAGGCGGACGGTCTCACGCGCGCGGAGCGCCGTAAGCAGGCGAAGGCCCGGGGGCGTCGTAAGAAGTAGTCGCCTGCGGGAGTGAGGGCCGGGTCGCCTTGGGGGGCCCGGCCCTTTCGTGTGTCCGGCCGGGGCGGGACGGTTCAGTTCAGTCGTCTCAGTCGTCCTGGTCGCGGGGCCTGCGGGGGCCGTCGAGTTCCACTGCGGTGCAGCGCCAGCGGTGGTCGGTGCCGAGTTCCAGGCGGAAGGCCATGGCGCGGAGTCGCTCGCCGGTGCCGATGCGGGCGAAGGCCTCGATGGCGCCGGCGCGGGGGACGTAGTAGCCGATGTCCCGGACGGTGGGGGTGCCGGCGCCGCGGGGGGTGCGCAGGGGGCCGTGTTCGGCGAGGTGGGAGAGGTCGTCGTAGGCGCTGCCCAGGGTGTGGCGGAGCATCGAGTGGACGGGGCGTCGGCCGGTGAGGACGGCGAGGAGGCGGTCGGCGAAGAGATCGGTGGGGCGGGGCTGGGGCGGGGCGGGGGTGTTGGGGTAGCGCGTTGCGGGGGCTTGGGGCGCATGGGCCTGGCGGGTGCGGGGTGGGGTGCCTGCGGGGCGGCGGGGGTCGCGGCGGCCCGGTGGGCGGGTGCCGGCGGTGCCGGGTGCCGCTGCGCCCACCCGTGCCGCCCCAGCGGCACGACTGCCCGCAGCTACGTCGGTGGCAGGAGCGCCCGCGGCTACGCCAGCGGCACGACTGCCCGCGAGCGTTCCGGTGGCAGGGGCGCCCGCGAGCGTGCCGGCAGCAGGACTGCCCGCAGCTACGCCGGTGACAAGGGTGTCAGCCACCGCGGCGGTCGCAGGGGTGCCCGCTGCCGTACCCGCCCCCGCGCCAGGGGCAGGAGCGCCCGCCACCGCCCCGGTGGCAGGGGTGGCCGGCGTGTGCCGCTCGGTCGGTGTGGTGGTGGCTCGGTTGGTAGGGGTGTGGGTCCTCGTCATGACCTTGTTCATCGTGTCCCCGTTGGATCGACTTGATGGGCCCGGCCTTCTACCGGTCGGTAACTTGCCGTCGTCGATCTTGTACGTGGTCGCGGTGAGTGAGGGCAAGGGGGCGGAAAGTAGCCGAGGGGGTGGCGGGTGGTTCACCTATCAGGGTGGTCGGGGGAGGGGAAAGTCCCGGTGAGGGCGGTGTGGGGGGTGAATTTCGAGGCGTGGGGTGGACGCGTTCCGGTGTGTGGGGAGGGGCCCGAAAGGGGACGGCCGCACGTATCCTGAAGGTCCTCCGGGCCGAGCGTCCGGGCCGAATCCGACGACGAAAGAGCGGCCTGCCATGCGCGTCTACGTCCCCCTGACCCTCCCCGGCCTCGCCGAGGCGCACAAGACGGGGGAGCTGGGGTCCGGGCCGCTCGTCGCCTACGCCGTCACGCCCGCGTTGCGCGAGTGGTATTCGTCCGACGACATCGAGGAACTGGAGTACGCGGCGCTGAGCCGGGCCGCGCTCGCCTCGCTCCGGCTGCTCGCGGCGGACCCGGGTGCCCCGCGCCGCAGGGTCGTGGTCGCCGTCGACGTACCCGACCGCGCGACCGAGGTGGACCCCGACCGGGGGCTGGATCCGGCGGCGCTCGGTGAGATGCGGGTGTCTGGGGGCGTACGGCTGTCCAAGGCGGCCGCGGTGCATGTGGACGCCGGGGACGCGGAGGCGGATGTCACCGCGGCGGTGGAGGCGCTCGGGGCGGCGGACGGCGGGGACGACGACGCGCAGTTCGTGGTGGACGGGGCCGAGGACCATGAGCTGCTGTGGTTCGCCACGCAGGAGATCCCGAACCTGGTGGGCGCCGGAAGCTGAGGGGTGCGGGGGCGCAGGAGGGGCGGGTGCCGCGGGCGGGGGCGCCCGGTGGCCTCCGCTCTTGATTGTCAGTGCGGGCGGGTACGTTTGCTGCATGGGGAAGCAGCAGGTGGCGGCGCACATCGTCTGGGACTGGAACGGGACACTGCTCAATGACAACGACGCGATCATAGGGGCGACGAACGCGGCGTTCGCGGAGCTGGGGCTGGAGCCGCTGACGCTGGAGCGGTACCGGGCGCTGTACTGCGTGCCGGTGCCGAAGTTCTACGAGCGGCTCATGGGCCGGCTGCCGACGGACGCCGAGTGGGAGCTCATGGACGAGGTCTTCCATCGGTACTACGCGGAGCACCGGGTGGGATGCGGGCTCACCGAAGGGGCGGTGGAGCTGCTCATGGGGTGGCGTTCGGCGGGGCACAGCCAGTCCCTGCTGAGCATGTATGTGCACGAGGAGCTGGTGCCGGTGGTGCGCGGCTTCGGGATAGAGCCGCACTTCGTGCGGGTGGACGGGCGGGTCGGGCCGTCCGGGGGGAGCAAGGCGGAGCACATGGTGCGGCATCTCGCCGCGCTGGGGAAGTCGGTGGAGCCCGCCCGGACCGTGGTGATCGGGGACGCCGCCGACGACGCGGTGGCGGCGCTGCACGCGGGGGCACGGGCCGTGCTCTACACCGGCGGCTCGCACAGCCGGGCGAGCCTGGAGGCGGTGGGCGTGCCGGTGGTGGACACGCTCGCGGAAGCGGTGGAGGTCGCCTTGCGGGCGGCCGCGTGACGGTGCGGCGCCCCGGGAGAGCCGGCGCCGCACCCGGGAAAGGTCAGGTCGCCGGGGTCTTCGCGCGCAGCACCTTGAGGAACTCACGCATCCACGCCGGGTGGTCGGGCCAGGCGCGGGACGAGACGAGGGTGCCGTCGACCACGGCCTCGGTGTCCTGGAAGGTGGCGCCGGCCGTCTGCATGTCGATCTCCAGCGCGGGATAGGCGGTGACCCGGCGACCGCTCAGCGCGTCGGCGGCCGCGGTGAGCAGTGGACCGTGGCAGATCTGGGCGACGGGTTTGTCGGCGTCGAAGAACGACTTGAGGATCTTGCGGAGTTCGGGGTCGTTGCGCAGGTACTCCGGGGCGCGGCCGCCGGGGATGACGACGGCGGCGTACTGCCCGGGGTCGACCTCGGAGAAGGCCAGGTCGGCGGGCCAGGTGTAGCCGGGTTTCTCGGTGTAGGTGTCGAAGCCGGGTTCGAAGTCGTGGACGACGAACCGGAGCTTCTTGCGGGTGGGGGCGGCGATGTGGACCTCGTAGCCCTCCTCCAGCAGACGCTGGTAGGGGTAGAGGACTTCCAGGGACTCCGCCGCGTCGCCGGTGACGATGAGGATCTTCGCGGACATGGTGCGGCTCCTCTCTCGGGGGCGCTTCCAGCCTCAGGGTCCCTCGGCGGCGGCACCGGCGTCGACCTCCCCTGTCCGTTTTCCCTCCCCGCCCTGTGCAGAACGTCAAAGTTCTGCCCCCTGTTTTGTACACATACGGCTCATGACGGGCCCCCGGTGGGGAGCGATAGCCTTAGTGGCGTGATCAGCGCGATAGTTCGCGGGGGTTCTGTTGCCCCTGCCCTGCGCCCGGTGCGTGCGGACCATCTCCGCGGCCGGGCGGCGGACGCTGGTTCTTGCGGGCGGGACAGGGGCGCAAGGGGCCCCGGGACGCCGTACACACTCGGGGAAGACGCGGCGCGGAGAGCAGCGTCACACCTCGCGGCGGTGTCGAGAATGGCCGATAACCCCCCGCTCATCTCGCCTTGCGGCATAGCGTCGGAGCAGACCGGAGACCCCGGGCCGTGGCGTCGAGTCGCAAGGGAAGAGACCGTACTTCCTTCTACGTCACGCAACGGCGCGCGACAGGAGTCAGAGGACAATGCAGACCAAGCTGGACGAAGCCAAGGCCGAGCTGCTCGAGAGGGCGGCGCGGGTCGCTGAGAACAGCCCGGTCGGGGGGTACCTACCGACTGGGACGACGAGCGAGGGCACGCCAGGAGCTCCGGGCACCACGGACCACGACGCCCTGCTCACGTTCCTCCAGCGCTACTACCTGCACACCGCCCCGGAGGACCTCAAGGACCGCGACCCGGTCGATGTCTTCGGAGCCGCTCTCTCCCACTACCGGCTGGCCGAGAACCGGCCGCAGGGAACCGCCAACGTCCGGGTCCACACGCCGACCGTCGAGGAGAACGGCTGGACCTGCAGCCACTCCGTCGTCGAGGTCGTCACCGACGACATGCCCTTCCTCGTCGACTCCGTCACCAACGAGCTGACCCGGCAGGGGCGCGGCATCCACCTCGTCGTGCACCCGCAGGTCGTGGTGCGCCGCGATGTGACCGGAAAGCTCATCGAGGTGCTGGGCGGCGCGCGCGCCGGTGTGCTTCCGCACGACGCGCACGTCGAGTCGTGGATCCATGTCGAGATGGACCGCGAGACCGACCGCGCCGACCTCAAGCAGGTCACCGCCGATCTGCTGCGGGTGCTCTCCGACGTGCGGGAGGCCGTCGAGGACTGGGAGAAGATGCGGGATTCGGCGCTGCGCATCGCCGACGGCCTCGTCGAGGAGCCCCGGCCCGGCGATCTGCCCTCCGCCGATGTCGAGGAGGCGCGTGAGCTGCTGCGCTGGCTCGCCGCCGACCACTTCACCTTCCTCGGCTACCGCGAGTATCAGCTGCGCGAGGACGACTCCCTCGCGGCCGTGCCCGGCACCGGCCTCGGCATTCTGCGCGCCGACCCGCACCACGCCGGCGAGGACGCCCACCCGGTCAGCCCGTCGTTCGAGCGACTGCCGGCCGACGCCCGCGCCAAGGCCCGTGAGCACAAGCTGCTCGTCCTGACCAAGGCCAACAGCCGGGCCACCGTGCACCGGCCGTCGTACCTCGACTATGTCGGCGTCAAGAAGTTCGACGCCGAGGGGAACGTCGTCGGGGAGCGGCGCTACCTCGGACTGTTCTCCTCCGCCGCCTACACCGAGTCCGTGGTGCGGGTCCCGGTCGTGCGGCGCAAGGTCGACGCCGTCCTGACGGGCGCCGGGTTCTCGCCCAACAGCCACGACGGGCGCGACCTGCTCCAGATCATGGAGACCTACCCGCGCGACGAGCTCTTCCAGACCCCGGTCGACGAGCTGCGGTCCATCGTCACCTCCGTGCTGTATCTGCAGGAGCGGCGCCGGCTGCGGCTCTACCTGCGCCAGGACGAGTACGGGCGCTACTACTCGGCGCTCGTCTACCTGCCCCGCGACCGCTACACCACCGGTGTCCGGCTGCGGATCATCGACATCCTGAAGGAGGAGCTCGCCGGGACGAGCGTCGACTTCACCGCCTGGAACACCGAGTCGATCCTGTCCCGGCTGCACTTCGTGGTCCGGGTCGCGCCGGGCACCGAGCTGCCGGAGCTGTCCGAGTCCGACAAGGACCGCATCGAGGCGCGTCTCGTCGAGGCCGCCCGGTCCTGGGCCGACGCGTTCGCCGAGGCGCTCACCGCCGAACTCGGCGAGGAGCGGGCCGCCGAGCTGCTGCGCCGCTACAACAGCGCCTTCACCGAGGGCTACAAGGCCGACCACACCCCGCGCGCCGCGGTCGCCGACCTCGTCCACCTCGAACGGCTCACCGAGGAGCAGAGCTTCTCGCTCAGCCTGTACGAGCCGGTGGGCGCCGCGCCCGACGAGCGCCGCTTCAAGATCTACCGCAAGGGCGACGCGATCTCCCTGTCGGCGGTGCTGCCGGTGCTGAACCGGCTCGGTGTCGAGGTCATCGACGAGCGGCCGTACGAACTGCGCTGCTCGGACCGGTCGGTGGCCTGGATCTACGACTTCGGGCTGCGCATCCCCAAGGCGCTGGGCGGCGGGACCACCGATCTGCTCGGCGACGACGGGCGTGAGCGGTTCCAGGAGGCGTTCGCCGCGACCTGGACCGGCCAGGCGGAGAACGACGGGTTCAACGCGCTGGTGCTGGGCGCCGGGCTGAACTGGCGGCAGGCGATGGTGCTGCGCGCCTACGCCAAGTACCTGCGGCAGGCCGGGTCCACGTTCAGCCAGGACTACATGGAGGACACCCTCCGTACGAACGTCCACACCACCCGGCTGCTGGTCTCCCTGTTCGAGGCGCGGATGTCGCCGGGCCGGCAGCGGGCCGGGCTGGAGATCGTCGACGCGCTCCTGGAGGAGCTCGACGCGGCGCTCGACCAGGTGGCGTCCCTCGACGAGGACCGGATCCTGAGGTCCTTCCTCACCGTCATCAAGGCGACCCTGCGCACCAACTTCTTCCAGACCGGCAAGGACGGCACGCCGCACGCGTACGTGTCGATGAAGTTCGACCCGCAGGCCATCCCGGATCTGCCGGCGCCGCGGCCGGCGTTCGAGATCTGGGTGTACTCGCCCCGGGTGGAGGGCGTGCACCTCAGGTTCGGGAAGGTCGCGCGCGGTGGTCTGCGCTGGTCGGACCGGCGGGAGGACTTCCGTACGGAGATCCTCGGCCTGGTCAAGGCGCAGATGGTGAAGAACACCGTCATCGTGCCGGTCGGCGCCAAGGGCGGCTTCGTCGCCAAGCAGCTGCCCGACCCGGGCGTGGACCGTGACGCGTGGCTCGCCGAGGGCATCGCCAGCTACCGCACCTTCATCTCGGCGCTGCTCGACATCACCGACAACATGGTCGCCGGGGAGGTCGTGCCGCCGGCCGACGTCGTACGGCACGACGAGGACGACACCTATCTGGTGGTCGCGGCCGACAAGGGCACGGCGACGTTCTCCGACATCGCCAACGAGGTCGCCGGATCGTACGGCTTCTGGCTCGGGGACGCGTTCGCCTCCGGCGGCTCGGCCGGCTACGACCACAAGGCGATGGGCATCACCGCCCGCGGCGCCTGGGAGTCCGTGAAGCGGCACTTCCGTGACCTGGGCGTCGACACCCAGGTCGAGGACTTCACGGTCGTCGGCATCGGTGACATGTCCGGTGACGTGTTCGGCAACGGCATGCTGCTGTCCGAGCACATCCGCCTGGTCGCCGCCTTCGACCACCGGCACATCTTCATCGACCCGAACCCGGACGCCGCGGCCTCCTACGCCGAGCGCCGCCGGCTGTTCGAGCTGCCCAGGTCGAGCTGGGCCGACTACAACAGCGAGCTGATCTCCTCCGGCGGCGGTGTCTTCCCCCGGACGGCGAAGGCGATCCCCGTCAACGCGCACATCCGGGAGGCCCTCGGCATCGAGGGCAAGGTCGCCAAGCTGACCCCGGCCGAGCTGATGAAGGCGATCCTCTCCGCGCCGGTGGACCTGCTGTGGAACGGCGGCATCGGCACGTACGTCAAGGCGAGCACCGAGTCGAACGCCGACGTCGGCGACAAGGCCAACGACCCGATCCGCGTCGACGGCCAGGACCTGCGCGTCAAGGTCGTCGGCGAGGGCGGCAACCTGGGGCTGACCCAGCTCGGCCGGATCGAGTTCGCCCGCCAGGGCGGCCGGATCAACACCGACGCCATCGACAACAGCGCGGGCGTGGACACCTCCGACCACGAGGTGAACATCAAGATCCTGCTCAACGGGCTGGTCACGGACGGCGACATGACCGTCAAGCAGCGCAACAAGCTGCTCGCCGAGATGACCGACGAGGTCGGCGCGCTGGTCCTGCGCAACAACTACGCGCAGAACACGGCGATCGCCAACGCCCTCGCCCAGTCCAAGGACATGCTCCACGCCCAGCAGCGCTTCCTGCGCCACCTGGTGCGCGAGGGGCACCTCGACCGGGCGCTGGAGTTCCTGCCGACCGACCGGCAGATCCGTGAGCGCCTCGGCTCCGGCCACGGCCTGACCGGCCCGGAGACGGCCGTCCTGCTGGCGTACACGAAGATCACCGTCTCGGACGAGCTGCTGCAGACCTCCCTGCCGGACGACCCCTATCTGCGCGGCCTGCTGTACGCGTACTTCCCGACCGCGCTGCGCGAGCAGTTCCCGGAGCACATCGACAGCCACCCGCTGCGCCGTGAGATCACCACGACCGTGCTGGTCAACGACACGGTCAACACGGGCGGTACGACGTATCTGCACCGGCTGCGGGAGGAGACCGGGGCCTCGCTGGAGGAGATCGTGCGGGCGCAGACCGCGGCCCGGGCGATCTTCCGGTCGGCGCCGGTGTGGGACGCGGTGGAGGAGCTGGACAACACGGTCGAGGCGGCCGTGCAGACCCGGATCCGGCTGCACTCGCGCCGGCTCGTGGAGCGCGGCACGCGCTGGCTGCTCAACAACCGGCCGCAGCCGCTGCAGCTCGCCGAGACCGTCGACTTCTTCGCCGAGCGTGTCGAGCAGGTGTGGTCGCAGCTGACCAAGCTGCTGCGCGGCGCGGACCTGGAGTGGTGGCAGAAGATCTACGACGAGCTGAGCGGTGCCGGTGTGCCGGACGAGCTGGCGTCGCGGGTGGCCGGGTTCTCCTCCGCCTTCCCGGCGCTGGACATCGTGTCGGTGGCCGACCGGATGGGCAGGGACCCGCAGGACGTCGCCGAGGTCTACTACGACCTCGCGGACCGGCTGCACATCACCCAGCTGATGGACCGCATCATCGAGCTGCCGCGGGCCGACCGCTGGCAGTCCATGGCCCGCGCCTCCATCCGCGAGGACCTCTACGCGGCCCATGCGGCGCTGACCGCGGACGTCCTGGCCGTCGGCAACGGCACCTCGACGCCCGAGCAGCGGTTCAAGGCGTGGGACGAGAAGAACGCGGCGATCCTGGGGCGGGCGCGGACGACCCTGGAGGAGATCCAGAGCTCGGAGACGTTCGACCTGGCGAACCTGTCGGTGGCGATGCGGACGATGCGGACGCTGCTGCGGACGCATTCGTAAGCGGCCCATGCAAGAGGGGCGCCCCCCGAGCGGGGGCGCCCCTTTGTGCTGAGTGCCTGCTCAGACCGTCGCCGAAGGATTGGGGGCGGGCTTCGCCGCCGGCTTCTTCGGGGCGGGCTTCTTCTTGGCCTTCAGGTCGCCGCTGAACTCCTCGTAGGCGTCCATGACCTCCTCCGTCGGCCCGTCCATCCGCAGCTCGCCGCGCTCCAGCCACAGCACGCGTTCGCAGGTCTCGCGGATCGAGCTGTTGCTGTGGCTGACGAGGAACACCGTGCCGGCGTGCTCGCGCATCTCACGGATGCGGTCGGCGGAGCGCTTGCGGAACAGGGCGTCACCGGTGGCGAGGGCCTCGTCGATGAGGAGGACGTCGTGGTCCTTGGCGGCGGCGATGGAGAACCGCAGCCGCGAGCCCATGCCGGAGGAGTACGTGCGCATGGGAAGGGAGATGAAGTCGCCCTTGTCGTTGATGCCGGAGAATTCGACGATCTGCTGGTAGCGCTCCCGGATCTGTTCCTTCGACATGCCCATGGCCAGGCCGCCGAGGTAGACGTTGCGCTCGCCGGTGAGGTCGCCCATGAGGGCCGCGTTGACGCCGAGGAGGGAGGGCTGGCCGTCGGTGTAGATCCGGCCCCGCTCCACCGGCAGCAGGCCGGCGACGGCCTTGAGGAGGGTCGACTTGCCGGAGCCGTTGGTGCCGATCAGACCGATGGCCTCGCCCTTGTAGGCGATGAAGGAGACGTTCTTCACGGCGTGCACCAGCCGGGTGCCGGCCGCCTTCTCGCTCTGCTTGCGGCGCAGGATGCGGTTGAGGGCGGCGGTGGCGCTGCCCCGGCCGCTGGAGGTGCCGTTGACCCGGTAGACGATGTCGACGTGGTCGGCGATGACGGTGGGGGCCCGCTCGTCGGCGAGGTCGAAGGGCTCGGTGCGGGGGGTGTTGTCAGCCACGGCCGTACGTCTCCTCAGCCTTCCAGAAGTAGATGAAGCCGCCGACGCCGGAGAGCACGGCCCAGCCGGCCGCCCACGCCCACACGTGCGGCGGCAGCTGGCCGGCACCGAAGGTGTCGATCAGCGAGAAACGCATCAGGTCGATGTAGACGGCCGCCGGGTTGGCGCGCAGCACGTCCACGACCCAGGACGGCAGTCCGGTGTGCTTGCTGAGCAGCTTGTCGATGCTCCACATCACGCCCGAGACGTACATCCAGGTGCGCAGGACGAACGGCATCAGCTGGGCGATGTCGGGGGTCTTCGCGCCCGCCCGGGCCATGATCAGCGACATGCCCGTGTTGAAGAGGAACTGGAGCAGCAGGACGGGGAGGACCAGCACCCAGGACAGCGCCGGCGGGACGCCCACCAGGAACAGGATGATCAGCAGTGCGGCCATCGAGAACAGCAGCTGCTGGAGCTGTTGCAGACACATCGAGATCGGCAGCGCGGCGCGCGGGAAGTGCAGGGCCCGCACCAGGCCGATGTTGCCGGAGATGGCCCGGGTGCCCGACATGATCGAGCTCTGGGTGAACGTCCACACGAACACGCCCGTGACCAGGAAGGGGATGTAGTCCGGGACGCCCTTCTTGGTCTGCAGCAGCACGCCGAAGATGAAGTAGTAGACCGCCGCGTTCAGCAGGGGGGTCATCACCTGCCAGATCTGGCCCAGCTTCGCGTCGCTGTACTGCGAGGTGAGCTTGGCGGTGGCGAACGCGGTGATGAAGTGACGGCGCGCCCACAGCTGGCGGATGTACTGGGGCAGGGAGGGGCGGGCACCGCTGACCGCGAGGCCGTGACGGGCGGCGAGGGCCGCCAGGTCGTCGTCGGGCGTGTCGGCCTGTGTCATGGGCGGTGTGTGGAGTACCTGGCTCACATCCGCTGCTTTCATTCGGGGGGTGGGGGTGCGAGTGCGGCCGTACCGGTTGCACTCTGCCGTCGCCCGGCGTTCTCTTACTTTTCTCTTCACGTTTTCTTACGTCGGGACGGGACCGTATCGTCGCAACGTGAGCGTAGGCCTATTCGACGTCGGAACGCAACCGTTTCGTCGTAACGCCCTATGCTGGACGGCATGACGACGAACGCAGGCGAACCGCAGGCGAAGCCGCGCCGCCGGGCTCCCGCGGGCGCGGCCGTGCTCCGCGAGGATGTGACGGAAGCCATCCGGGCGGCCGTGTTCGAGGAGCTGGCGACCGTCGGCTACGCGCGGATGTCCATCGAGGGCATCGCCCGGCGCGCCGGCGTGGGCAAGACCGCGGTGTACCGGCGCTGGCGCTCCAAGCTGCACCTGGTCCTCGACCTCCTCTCGGCGCTCGCCGTGCAGGGCCTGCCGGCCCCGGAGACGGGCAGCCTGGAGGGCGACCTGCGGATGTTGTACGAGGTGACCTCCCGGGCGCTGCGGCACCCTGCGGCCTCGCAGATCATCCCGGACCTGCAGGCGGAGGCGGCCCGCAACCCCGAGATCGCCGAGGCGCTGCAGAAGACGCTGCGGGAGGGCCAGGAGGGGGTCGCGCTGAAGATCGTGGCGGCGGCGGAGCAGCGCGGTGAGGTCCGGATGGGCCTGGACGACGAGCTGGCGCTCGATCTGATCTCCGGTCCGCTTTACTGGCGTTCGGTGGTGATCCGCAGTCCGAAGCTGCCCAAGGGCTATCTGGGCGCGCTGGCGCGGGCCACCGCGGAGGCGATCAAGGCGCTGTGACCGGGGAACTCCGGGCGCAGTGGCGGGAGTCGGCGGCGGTCGACGGGAGTCGAGGTGGCATGAGAGTCGTGTTGGCCGAGGACAACGCCCTGCTCAGGGAGGGCCTCGTCCTGTTGCTGACGTCGGCCGGGCACGAGGTGGTGGCCGTCGCCGGTTCCGGTCCCGAGGTCCTGCCTGCGCTGCTGGAGCACCGCCCCGATGTGGCCGTGCTCGATGTGCGGATGCCGCCGGGCTTCCGCGACGAGGGGCTGCGCGCCGCCCTGGAGGCCCGCGAGAGGATCCCCGGACTGCCGGTGCTGGTGCTCTCCCAGTACGTCGAGGAGTCCTACGCGGCCGAACTGCTCGGCGGCGGCGCGAACGGCGTCGGCTATCTGCTCAAGGACCGCGTGGGCCGCGTCGACGAGTTCCTCGACGCCCTGCAACGGGTCGCGGGCGGCGGTACGGCACTGGACCCCGAGGTGGTCACCGAACTGCTGACCCGGCGCAAGGACTCCCCTCTCGACCAGCTCACCCCGCGCGAGCGCGAGGTGCTCAAACTGATGGCCGAGGGCCACGACAACACCACCATCGCGGGCACGCTCGTCATCACCGAGCGCTCGGTCAGCAAACACATCGGCAACGTGTTCCTGAAGCTGGGCCTGCCGCCGAGCGACAGCGGGCACCGCCGGGTGCTGGCGGTGCTGGCGTATCTCAACAACGCCTAGAGCCGACCGCTCAACCGGCCAGCCGGCGTGCCAGTTCGATGAGTTCCGGCAGGCGCAGCACCCGCTCGCCCCACCCCGGCAGCGGTACGTGCACGGCGCCCGTCCAGCGTTCCGGAACGCCGTCTAGCCCCGTCCCGCCTCCGGATGCAGCCGCAGCCACCCCGCCCAGGCCGAGGTGATCATGTCCTGGACGTCGTGCACGGCCTTCCAGCCCAGTTCGATGGCGATGCGGTCGGCCGAGGCGACCACCCGGGCCGGGTCGCCGGGGCGGCGGGGGGTGACCGTGGGGGGCCGGTGGTGGCCGGTGGCGGCGTTGACCCGGTCGATCATCTCCCGGACCGAGACGCCCTCGCCGCGGCCGATGTTGAGGGTGAGGGCGCGGCCGGGGGAGGTCCGCAGGGCGTGCGCGGCGGCCACATGGGCCTCGGCGAGGTCGACCACGTGGATGTAGTCGCGGACGCAGGTCCCGTCGGGGGTGGGGTAGTCGTCGCCGAAGACGCGGGGTGGGGCGTCCTCGGTGAGTCTTTCGAAGATCATCGGGATGAGGTTGAAGATCCCGGTGTCCGCGAGGTCGGGGGAGGCCGCGCCCGCCACGTTGAAGTAGCGCAGTGAGGCCGTGGCCAGGCCGGTGGCGCGGCCGGTCGCCCGGACCAGCCATTCACCGGCAAGCTTCGTCTCGCCGTACGGCGACATCGGCACGCACGGGGTGTCCTCGGTGACGAGATCGACGTCCGGCATGCCGTACACGGCGGCCGAGGAGGAGAACACGAAGGACCCGACGCCGGCCTCGGTGACCGCCTCCAGAAGGACCCTGAGGCCCTCCACGTTCTCCCGGTAGTAGTGCAGGGGCCGCTCCACCGACTCGCCGACCTGCTTCTTCGCCGCGAGATGGACGACTCCGGTGACCGCGTGCTCGGCGAGGGCACGGGCGACCCGCTCCCCGTCCAGCGTCGAGCCCGTCACCAGCGGCACCCCCGCCGGCACACGCGCGGCGACACCGGTCGACAGGTCGTCGTACACCACCGCCCGCTCGCCCGCCGCGGTCATCGCCCGGACGACGTGCGCCCCGATGTAGCCGGCGCCGCCGGTGATCAGCCAGGTCATGTCGGAGAGTCCCCCAAGTCGGATGGCCTGTCGTGGTGTGATTCGTCCGCGATCGGCCCGTTCGTCTCACAGTGAAGCAGGCGTGCGGCTCTCCCGCAGGGCCTGTGGACAACTCCCGGCGCGCTCGGGGGCGCGCGCCGTCGTCGCGCGCCACAGGCGGACGTAGGACAGCACGGCCGCCGCGAGCAGCATGCCGTTGCGCAGGACCATCAGCCCGGTTCCGGTCCAGGTGCACTCGATGACCCTGCCGTACTCGACCGGGAAGATCACGGCGCTGAGCGCGGTCGACGCGAGGATCAGCGCCGTCACCGGGCGCTGGGTGGTGTGCCGGGAGGTGAGGCAGACGGCGGCCAGGCCCACCAGCCAGATCATGTACTGAGGGCTGATCACCCTGCTGGTCACGGTGAACAGCAGGACGGCGCTCAGGGCGGCGTCGAAGGGGACGGCCTCGGTCCAGTGCCGGGCGCGGACCCGCCACAGCAGGAGCAGGCCGAAGGCGAGGGCGGTCAGGGCGAGCGAGGCGTGCGCCACGCTGGAGACGTAGGGCCCCGTGAACTCCATCGCGCCGTACCGGTAGTGGACCTTGCCCGGCCAGCCGGCGTGGGTCGCGAGCGAGAGCAGGGTGCCGCCCAGGGACTCGATCTGCACGCCCCGGCCGCCCTGCTGGCGCACGAAGGCGAGCGGATTGCGGAACGCGAACACCAGGAGCAGGAACAGCGAGGCCCCGGTCAGCGCCACCGACGACCACACCGACCGGGAGTCGCGGCCCCGTCGTACGCCGATCAGCACCAGCGCAGGCCACACCTTCACCAGGGCGCCCACGGCCGCGAACGCCCCGCACGCGCGCGTGGAGCGGGCGAGCGCCAGCAGGGAGAGCACGGCGAGCGCCGTGACCTGCACGTCGTAGCGGGCGAACGGGACACGGACCAGGAGGGGCAGCCCGCCCACCCAGACGGCCGCCCCGGCCAGGGTGCGGCCGGGGCGGGTGCCCGCGCGGGCGAGCGCGCACGCGACCGCCGCGTCCGAGAGGACGGTGAGCACGACGAACGCCTGGAAATACGTCCACCACGGCAGCACGCCCGGTGACAGCAGCACGAGGCCGGCGCCCGGCGGGTACTGCCAGAGGGTGTCGTGCGCGGGGAAGGCGCCGTGCGCGAGGACGCCGTACCAGTGGTGGTACAGGTGCCACACCTCCCGGCCCACCCGGCCGCCCAGGATTCCGAGGGAGTCGTGGGCCAGCAGCCACAGCATCAGGGCGCGGGAGGCCAGCCAGGCGGCGGCGAGGGCGACGAGAAGGTGACGACGTCTCATGACGGCGGATCGTAAGGTGCCCGAATGCCTCTTTAGTTCAGATACTCCGTCAATAGCCAAGAAGCGGTACTAAATCCAACAAAATGGGGCCCGTGGACATCAGGAACAGGGCCGGTGCGGCGGTGCTCCCGCCCGTCGGTGCCGGGTTCGCGCTCGGCCTGTGGGGGCTCGGCCGTGGGGGCATGTGGCGCGACGAGGCCGTCAGCTTCCAGGTGGCGCGGCGCTCGGTGCCGCAGATCTGGCGGCTGCTGCACGGGGTGGACGCCGTGCACGGCCTGTACTACCTCCTCCTGCACGCCGTCCTCGCCGTCCGCCCCGGCGAGGTCCTCCTGCGCCTGCCGTCCGTCTGCGGGGCGGCCCTCGCGGCGGGCCTGGTCGCGGCCCTCGGCGCCCGGCTGGCCCGGCCGCGCGTCGGCCTGTGGGCGGGCCTGCTGTACGCCGTCACCCCGCTCGTGGGCCACTACGCGCAGGAGGGCCGCTCCTACGCCGTCGTCTGCGCGGGCGCGGCCGGAGCGACCCTGCTGCTCGTCCGGGCGCTCCAGGGGCGCCCCTGGTGGCCGTACGGCGTCGTCCTCGCCCTGACCTGTCTGCTGCACGAGCTGGCGGTGCTGCTGGTGCTCGCCCACGGGGTGACGCTCCTGCACGCGCGCGTGGGGAAACGGGCCTGGTCGCGCTGGGCCGCGGCGGCCGGCGCCGCGGTGCTCGTCCTGATCCCGCTCGCCGTCGTGTCGCGGGCCCAGGCCGCCCAGGTGGCGTGGCTGCCCCGGCCGGGCACGGACAACGCGCTGCGGCTGCTGCACGCGTTCCTCGGGACGGACGGGCCGGTCTTCTGGACCTGCCTCGTCCTCGCGCTCGCCGCCCTGCCGGGCCCCCGCCGGCTCACCGTCACCTCGGTGGCCCTGCCCTGGACGGTCGTCCCGCCACTGACCTTGCTGGCCGCCTCCCAGCTCCGCCCGATGTACGACGACCGCTATGTCCTGTACGCCCTCGCGGGGGCGCCGTTGCTGGTGGCAGCTGGCGCGGACAGGGTGCTCGGGGCGAGATGGGCGAAGGGGGGCGAGGGGGGCAAGGCGGCGAAGGGCGCGGAGGGCGTGATGGGCGCGGAGGGCGTGATGGGCGCGGAGGGCGCGGAGGGCGCGGAGGGCGTGAAGGGTGCGAGGGGCGTGAAGGGCGCGAGGGGCGTGAAGGGCGCGAGGGGCGTGAAGGGCGCGAGGGGCGTGAAGGGCGCGCGCTCGCCCCTGGGTGGGCTTGCGGGAACCCTCGCCGTCGTTCTCGCGTTCACCCAGCACCTGCCCCTGTACCGCCAGGACCGCACCCTTCGCGGTCGCCCCGACACTCTCGCCGCGGTCTCGGCGCTGGCCGCGCGCGAGGTGCGGCCGGGTGATTCCGTGGTGTTCCTGCCGACCATCGGGCGGCGGGCGAAGGTGACGTACCCCGAGGGCTTCCGGGGGGTGCGGGACGTGGCGCTCGAGGCGTCCGGCCCCGCCTCCGGCACGCTCTACGGCCGTGAGCGGGGCGCCGCCGAGCTGCGCCGCGAGCTGCTCGCGCTGGACCGGCTGTGGGTGCTGGCCGAGCCGTACGCCCTGCGCTCCCCGTGGTACCCGCGCAACCCGACCGAGCGGGTCAAGCTGACCGTGGTGACGGAGGAGTTCGTGCCGAGCGAACCGAGGCGGGAGTTCGTCCGGGACGGGGTCACCCTGAGCCTCTACACCCGCCGCCCACCTACCCCTGCCGGGCTTCCGCCTGCCGGGCTTCCGCCTGTCGGTCCTGCCGGTCCTCCCAATCCGCCCGGTCCTCCTCCAGCGCCGCCGCGTCCAGTGCGCCGGTGAGCCGGTCGAGCTGCTCCCTCAGCTCGCTGATCTCCTCCAGTCCGAGCCCGGTCGCCGAAGCGATCCGCCGGGGCACCTGCAACGCCCGCTCCCGCAGCGCGGAACCCTCCTCGGTGAGCCGGATCTCCACCGAGCGCTCGTCGCGCGCGCTGCGCTCCCGGATCACCAGGCCCGCCGTCTCCAGGCGTTTGAGCAGCGGGGACAGCGTGCCGGAGTCCAGGCGCAGATGTTCGCCGAGCGTCTTCACGGGCAGCTCGCCCTGCTCCCACAGCACCAGCATCACCAGGTACTGGGGGTAGGTCAGCCCGAGCTCTTTGAGGATCACGCGGTAGACGCCGTTGAAGGCACGCGAGGCGGCGTGCAGGGAGAAGCAGATCTGGAGGTCCAGGCGCAGCCAGTTCTCCGAGGGGGCGGGGGCGGGGGCGGGGAGAGGGGTCGACGTCGGGGTCATGTCTCCAGGGTAGCGCCAGCGCGCCATTTAGTTGTGCACAACTGAATTGTGTGCTCTACTTATCCCCGTGAGCGGCCCGGACGAGAGAAGCGACCGGACCGGCCACCCCCCCCGACACTGACTCATCCGACAGGGACGGTTCATCCATGGACGCGCTCTACACCGCAGTCGCCACCGCCACCCACGGCCGCGAGGGCCGCGCCGTCAGCAACGACGGGAAGATCGACCTCGCGCTCGCCATGCCGGTGGAGCTGGGCGGCAACGGTCAGGGCACCAACCCGGAGCAGCTGTTCGCCGCCGGGTACGCGGCCTGCTTCGGCAGCGCTCTCGGCCTCGTCGGCCGCCAGGCGAAGGTCGACGTCTCCGACGCCGCCGTGACCGCCGAGGTCGGCATAGGCAAGCAGGGCGAGGGCTTCGGCCTGAAGGTGACGCTGCGCGTCGAGCTCCCGGACACCCTGGACGAGGCGACCGGCCGCAAGCTGGTCGAGACCGCCCACCAGGTCTGCCCCTACTCCAACGCCACCCGCGGCAACATCGAGGTCGACCTCGTCGTCGAGTAACCCCCGGACAGGGGCCTCCCGGGGGATCCGAACATCGGGCGCCCCCCTCGGGAGGCCTCGTTCCGGGTTCGCCCGACGCCACCCGCGCCCGACGCCACCCGCGCCGACCCACCCCGCCCGCGCCGACCCACCGGCGCCCCACCCCGCCCGCGCCCCCGGCTCACCCCACCCGCGCCAGCACCTCCCCGGTTCGCCGGCTCCACGCCACCACCACGGCCTCCTCGGGCACCGGGTGCCAGCGTGTCAGCAGCAGCCAGCGGACGCGGTAGCGGCGGACGATCGCCGCCCGCCCGGCCCGCGTCGAGCCGGGGGCGAGATACGCCCGTACGTCCGCCACCCGGCGCAGCCTCGCCCGCTCGTCCAGCGCCGCGTCCGGCCAGGCGGGCGCGGCGAGGTTCGGCCCGTACCCGGCGATCGCGTGGACCGCGAAGTACCCGTCGGTGATCACCACCTCCCCGGGCCCGATGTGCCGCGCCGCCCAGTCGTACGCCGGCCAGCGCGGCGGCTGGTCGAAGCCCACCGGATCCAGCGAACGCGGCACGACCGCCCCCGCCTGCACGGTCAGCAGCCCCAGACAGGCCCCGGCGGCCGCCACCGCGCCCAGCGCCCGCCGCCACACCCCCCATGGCCGGGGCGCCGCCAGCTCCGCCGCCAGCGCGAACTGCGGCGGCACCAGCGTCAGGCCGAGGATCCGCCCGTAGGTGTAGTGGCCGGAGACGAACCCGTACACCACCACCAGACAGTCCAGGGCGAACATCAGCACCAGCGGATCGCGCGCCGAACGCCGCGCCCGCGCCCCCAGCGCCGGCAGCCCCAGCAGCGCCAGCCAGAAGTGGCCCGCCGGATCGTCGTACAGCCGCCGGTGCATCCCGTCGACACTGCCGTCCCCGGCCAGCGCGAACACGTCGAAGTACGGCCAGGCGGCGGCGACCAGCAGCGCCGTCGTGGCCGTGACCGCCCACCGGGCCGCCACCGCCGACCGCCACTCCCGCTGCAGGCCCAGGACCACCGCGACCCCGCCCGTCACGGCCGCCACCGCCGTGATCGGATGCACCAGCAGGATCACCCCGTACAGCGCGCCGACCCCCGCGTACCCGGTGAAGCCGCGCAGCCCGTCCGGGCCGACGTACCGGACCAGGCGGGCGTCACACGCGCGCGCCGCCGTCAGCGCCCACGCCCAGAAGGCCAGGCCGATCGCGAAGGTGGACGGATAACCGAGGTTGCCGGTCATCGACATCAGCCCCAGATAGCCGCTCCACCAGGCGCGTTCCGTGCCCCACAGCAGCGTCATCGCCGCGAGCGCCAGGACCGGCGCCCACGGTCTCGGCGTCAGCGCCCGCACGAACCGGCCGACCCCGGTCAGCAGCACGACCAGGTTCAGCGGCCCCGCGACCCGCAGCACCTCCCACCCCGTCAGCCCGGTCAGCCGGGCGAACACGCCCTCGGCCACCGCGTACGGCGAGTAGTAGGGGCTGCCCGCGCCCGGCAGATCGGCCATCGGATGCCGCGGGTGCAGCAGATCGGCCTTCAGCCGCTCGACGACCGCCGCGTGCACCCCCGCGTCGCAGCACAGCGGCACCCGCCAGAACGCCAGCGTCGTCACCAGCCAGAACAGAAAACCGAAGACCTGGTACGGGCTCGGACGCCACACCCGCCGACGGCGCAGCGCCCCGGCGCCGCGCGCCGGACGCCGGGTCAGGACACCGGCGCTCACCGGGTGCGGGCCAAAAGGCGGCAGACAGGGGCAAAGGTGCGCATGAGGGGCATTGGCCGTACCTTCCCGCCCGCATCAACGGCCTTGCCCCCTGTCACCCCGGCGAGTGAGCCCGAACGGAGTCATGTCCCCCGCCGGAGTCCTGCGCCGGCAGCGCGATCCGCTCCCGCAGCAGGGCCGACTCCAGCAGCAGCGGCAGCCCCAGCACCGGCAGCAGCCACGCCAGCACGATCAGCCGGTCGCCCCAGATGGCGATGTCCGGATGCCCGGCCTGGTTGAGGGCCCCGGTGAACGCGGCGGCCACCACGAACACCCCGGCCGGCCGCCGCCCCCGCAGCACCCCCCACGCCCCCGCCGCCAGCGCCACGGCGAACAGCGGCTCCCACAGCTGACGGCGCGTCCACTCCACCCAGAAATTGAGCTGGAGGTGCAGGAACTCCGGCCACACGCGCGTGCGGTCCGGCCGGGCGAAGTGATCGGTCAGCAGATCCTGCAGGCTCTCCGCCTCCGACGGATAGTGCAGCAGCCGGGCCAGCAGCACCGTCCCGAGCGCCCCGCAGCAGCCCGCCGCCGTCACCGCGAGCACCCCCCGCCCCGGCTCCCGCCCGGCCCGCCGACGCCGTACGGCGACCAGCACGCCCGCACCCGCCAGACACAGCCCGAGGAACAGCGCCTGTGAGTGCTTGACCGTGAACAGCGCGGCCAGCGCGCCCCCGACCAGCCACCGTCCCGCCCGCACCCGCCGCGCGTCCCCGTCCAGGGCCAGCGCGCACCCCCACACCGCGGCCAGCGTCAGCGCCAGCATCAGGCCCTCGGTCATCGGGCGCATCGCGGTCGTGCCGCACGGCAGGACGTAGAACAGGGCCTGCCCCGTCAGGCACACGGGGGCCGCCGCGCGCAGGGTGCGCAGGATCAGGAAGACCAGCACCCCGCCCGCCACCGTCACCGCGACCCCCGCCAGCCACAGCCCCCACGTCACCCCGAACAGCGTCAGGAACGGCACCAGGAACACCGGATAGCCGGGCCGCGCCTCGAAGATCCGCATGAAACGCTCCGGCATGAACGGCACGGTGCGCCCGCCCGCGTGACCCGCCCTCAGCCGCGTCTCGACGGCCCGCCACTCGCGCTCCCGGCATGCGGCCAGCACCCGCCCCGCCGGGTCCGGCCGGTGGAAACGGACCACGTCCACCCGCTGCCGCCGCGCCGCGACCGAGGCGCCGCTGCGGCAGGCGTAGTCGATGGTCGCGGCCGCCGCCTCCCGCTTGCCCTCCCCGCGCAGACTCAGCGCGTACGACAGGTAGTTCTTGGTGTCCGGGGTGTCCCGCCCGGTGACGTTCCCGAGCTGGAGCACCGCGAACACACCTGCCAGGACCAGCACCCAGCCGCGCGGCCGACCGGGACGGACTTTCAAGACGTGAGGGACTTTCAAGGCATGAGGGATTTTCACGGCATCCGGCCTATCATGCGGGCCCGCCGCTCAGGTCGACGCGAGCTCCTCGTGCGCCGCGCTCGGCCCGGGCACCCGCGCCACCCCGGCGTCCGGGAACTCCTCGCCCAGCAGCAGCCGCCGTACGACCCGTTCGGCGGCGCGTCCGTCGTCGTACGCGCAGAAACGCGCCCGGAACGCGGCCCGCAGCCGGGCGGAGTCCTCGTCCCGCCAGCTGCCGGAGGCCAGCAGCCGGGCCAGTTCGCGGGAGGAGCGCGAGACATGGCCGGGGGCCTCGGCGGTGATGTCGAAGTAGGTGCCCCGGCTCGCCGTGTACGCGTCCCAGTCGTCGGCGTGCACCACGATCGGCCGGTCCAGGTTGGCGTAGTCGAACATCAGGGCCGAGTAGTCGGTGACCAGCACGTCCGAGGCGAGCATCACCTCCTCCACGTGCGGCTCGTCCGTCGCGTCGACGAGCACTCCGCGCCGGTGCAGGTCCGTAAGGCCCGTCCCGCGCGCGGGCCCGGTCGCCAGCGACGGGTGGAGCCGTACGACGAGGGTGTGGCCCTCGCCCAGGTCGGCGGCGAACCGGGCCAGGTCGATCCGGTCGACGTGCCCGCCCCGGACGTACTCCCGCCGGGTCGGCGCGTACAGCACCACCGTGTGCCCGGCCGGGATGCCCAGCCGGGCCCGGACCGCCGCGCCCGCCCCGGCGTCCGCGCCGACCAGCACGTCGTTGCGCGGGCTGCCGGTGCGCGCGGAGGCGAAGTGGCACGGGTACGCCCGCTCCCACACCAGCTCCGAGTGCCGGTTGGCGACCAGGCTGTGGTCCCAGCGGTCGGCCCGGCGCAGCATCTGCGGCACGTCCACCCCGTACCGGGCGCCGGGCCGGTCCAGCAGATCGGCGGCCATGTACTTCAGCGGGGTGCCCTGGTGGGTGTGGACATGGACGCTGCCGGGGCGTTTGGCCAGCGCGCCCGGCCAGTTGACGTTGTTGACGAGGAAACCCGCCCGCGCGGTCACCCTCCGGTACGCGGGCGAGTCCAGCAGGACGTGCTCGACGCCCTCCGGGAGCCCGGCCGCCGTCTCCTCGTCGCGCACCACCCACACCCCGCGCAACTGCGGCGCGATCTCGAGCGCCTTGCGGTAGACCGCCCCCGGATCGCCCAGCACGCCCCGGTGCGAGAACGCCGAGTAGACGACCAGCTCCGGGTCGATCGGCCGACGGGAGCGCACCCCGTCCACCGCGCGCCCGGCACGCGCTCCGGCCGCCCGGCGTACGAGGGCTCCGCGCCGCGCCAGCTCCCGCCCCACGCGCCCGGCCTGCCGCCGCGCCCGGTAGGCCGCGTACCCGTGCTCCAGCACGCGCAGTTCCCTCGGCACCGGCGCGCCGTCCGGCCGGTGGGCGCGGAACATCTCGGCCGTACGGCGGAAGAACTCGCCCTTGTCCGACGGCGGCAGCCGGTCCGGCTTGGCCAGGATGTCCAGGCAGTGCTCGCCCATCTTGCGGTGCAGATACGGCCGCCAGTCCGCGAGCGCCGGGCGGGAGTCGACGAAGGCGAAGACCCGCTCGTACTGGTCGTGGATGTCGAAGTGCTTGCGGCTGGTGGTGGACAGGATGTTGCCCTGGCGGCGCTGGCGGTAGTTCAGGCAGATCCGGTCCAGCGTGGCGATCCGCTCCGCGCTGAGCATGAC
This sequence comes from Streptomyces sp. NPDC005820, assembly GCF_040630255.1. Lineage (NCBI taxonomy): Bacteria > Bacillati > Actinomycetota > Actinomycetes > Kitasatosporales > Streptomycetaceae > Streptomyces > Streptomyces sp. NPDC005820. The sequence continues at coordinate 91,331 of NZ_JBEXXE010000033.1, read as the reverse complement.
CGGGAACGTCCAGGGCGTGTCCTCGTAGTAGCCGGGCGGGAAGGCGAAGCCGTTCTCCTCGACGAAGTCGCGCCGGTAGACCTTGTTCCAGACCACCATCAGCAGGTCGAGGATCTCGGGGCGCTCGGCGGCCGTGAAGGTGCCGTCGCCGACCTCCGTCAGGACGTGCGCGAGGGCGTTGCGGCGCGTGCCGCCCCACCAGTAGGTGCGGGCGTAGTCGAACACCAGGACGTCCGGGTCCGCGGACTCGGCGAGCCGGTCGGCCATCGCGTGCAGGGCGCCCGGGGTGAGGGTGTCGTCGCTGTCGAGGAAGAACAGGTAGTCCCCGCCGGCCTCCGGCATCCCCGCGTTGCGGGCGCGGCCGAGGCCCACGTTCTCCGGCAGGTGCAGCACCCGGACCCGCTCGTCGCGGGCCGCGTACTCGTCGAGGATCGCGCCGCAGCCGTCGGGTGAGCGGTCGTCGACGGCGATCACCTCGAAGTCCGCGTACGACTGCGAAAGGAGCGAGTCGAGACACTCGCGCAGGAAGCCCTGCACCTTGAAACAGGGGACGATGACGCTGAAGCGGGGCACTGCGGGGGTCAGCTCCTTACGAGGGTGGCGGCGGGGGCCGGGACGCGGTCGGCGAGCGGCAGCACGGGCGGGATCTCCTCCGGGGGCTCGCCGAGCAGCACCCTGCGCACCACGCGCTCGGCGGCCCGGCCGTCGTCGAACTGGCAGAAACGGGCCCGGAACGCGGCCCTGAGCGCATGGGACTCCGGCGAGGCGTACGAGCCGTCGCGGAACACCCGCGCCAGCTCCTGCGGGGTACGGGCCACCGGTCCCGGCGGGGCCGCCATCAGGTCGAAGTACACGCCCCGGGTCTCGCGGTAGACCTCCCAGTCGTCGGCGTACACGACGATCGGCCGGTCCAGGTTGGCGTAGTCGAACATGATCGACGAGTAGTCCGTGACCAGCGCGTCGGCGGCCAGGCACACGTCCTCGGAGGAGCGGTGGCCGGTGACGTCGAGGATCCGGCCCGTCCCCCGGGCGAGGCCCGCGTCGTAGAAGTAGTGGGCGCGCAGCAGGACGACGACGTCCTCGCCGGCCGCCTCGCAGAAGGCGTCCAGGTCCAGGCCGCCGTCGAAGCCGGTCCGCCAGTCGCGGTGGGTCGGCGCGTACAGCACGGCCGTCTTCCCCTCGGGCACCCCGAGCTCCCGCCGGATCCGGGCCACGTCCTCGGCGGTCGCCGTGTAGTAGACGTCGTTGCGCGGATAGCCGTACTCCAGGTGCTCGTAGCGGCCGGGGAAGGCGCGCTCCCACATCTGCGTGGAGTGGGTGTTGGAGGAGAGGTTGAAGTCCCAGCGGTCCACCCGCCCGAGCAGCTTGGTGAACGAGCCGCTCGCGGCCGCCACCACCGGGTACGTCGACTGGTCGACGCCCATCTTCTTCAGCGGGGTGCCGTGCTGTGTCTGCACATGCACACTGCCCTCCCGCTTGACCACGCCCTCCGCGAAGTTGGCGTTGTTGACGAGGTATTTGGCGCGGGCCAGGACCTCCCAGTAGCGGCGGCTGCCGATCACGGCGTGGTCGACGTCCTGCGGCATTGTGTGCGCCTGGTCGGGCTCGACGAGGAACACCGACCGGATGTGCGGGGCGAGTTCGGCGGCCTTCGCGTGGATCGCGGCCGGGCTGCACGCGTAACCGCGCCCCCAGTAGGCGCAGTACACCGCCAGGTTCGGGTCGAGCGGGCGGCGCAGCCGGCGCCGGTAGAACAGGCGCGTGCGCAGTCCCCGGGAGCGCGGGAGGCGCCGGGCGGCGGCCGACAGCCGCTGGTTGGCGCCGCGCAGCGCCCGGAACGCGGTGTACGCCCCCGCCGCGAGCAGCCGGTGCTGCACCCCGACGCTCCCGCCCGGCCTGCGGAAACCGGCCGGACGGTGGCGGCGGTACAGCCGGCCCGCGCGGCGGAAGAAGGCCCGGCGACGGCGGCCCGGCAGCCGTCGCGGGTGCGCGGCCGTCTTGAGGACGAGTGCGAAGAGCTGTTCGAACAGCGGCCCCGACCGGTCGGCGGGCAGACCGAGCCGGGTGGCCGCCGCCAGCACCGGCTCGATCCGGTCCAGCAGTTCGGCGTGGTGCTCGCCCGGCAGGTTGAGCCGGCTGCCCTGGCGGCGCAGCAGATGCCGTACGACGACCGAGCGCAGCACCGCGATCCGCTCGGCCCGCAGGCTGACCAGACCGCCGAAGCCGACGTCGGTGAAGTGCCCCTCGGGGAAGGCGAGCCGCTGCTCGGTGAGGAAGGCGCGGCGGTAGGCGGCGCTCCAGGCGGGCAGCTGCACCCCGGTGATCCGGGGCGCCTCGGCCGGGGTGAAGGCGCCCTTCGGCGCCTTCGCCAGCAGCGGGGCCGCCGGGTTGGCCGGCTCGCCCTCCCACCACGGGACGCGCTCGTGCTCGATGTACAGGACGTCCACGTCACCGGTGGCGGCGAGGCGGGCGTCCAGCGCGGCCAGCGCGCCCGGGGCGAGGGTGTCGTCGCCGTCGAGGAACAGCAGATACGCCCCGTGCGCCGCCCGCATCCCGGTGTTGCGCGCCCCGGCCAGGCCCGCCGACGGCGGCGAGACGGCCGGCGTCACCCGTGCGTCCCGCTCGGCGTACCCGGCGGCGAGGACGGCGGCCGGGGCGTCCGGCGCGTCGCAGACCGGGATCAGCTCGAGATCGCCGAAGGACTGGGCGAGGACGGAGTCCAGCGCCAGGGACAGCCGGCCCGCGACCCCATGGGACGGGACGATGATGCTGAAGCGGGGCATACTGCTCTTTCTCTGTCGGGTCTTTCTCTGTCGGGCCTCGACGCGCGCGTTCTGCGCCGGTGTGATCTGCGCCGGTGTGTTCGGTGCCGGTGTGTTCGTCGGGCAAACGGCGTTCAGCGGCCGTCGGTGACGGGGTGCGCGCCGGAAGGCTGCGGCACGGCGGTGAGCGGGGGGTGGCCCGAGGCCGCCGCCGACGGCACGGGCCGGCGCTCGGCGAGCGGCACGACCGGCGGCAGCTGCGTCTCGCCCAGCACGATCCGCCGTACGACCCGCTCGGCGGCGCGCCCGTCGTCGTACGGGCAGTACCGCTCGCGGAACCCGGCCCGCAGCTGGGCCGAGCGGGAGCCGCGCCAGTGGCCGGTGCTGAAGATGTCGATCAGCTCGTCCTCGCTGCGGGCCACCGCGCCCGGCGGGAAGGCGCGCAGGTCGAAGTAGACGCCGCGGGCCGCCCGGTACGCCGCCCAGTCCTCGTCGGGGGCGTGGACGACGATCGGCCGGTCCAGGTTGGCGTAGTCGAACATGATCGACGAGTAGTCCGTGACCAGGGCGTCCGAGGCCAGACAGAGGGACTCGACACTGGGATGGTCGCCGACGTCGATGACGCCGGGCGTGCGGTGCGCGAGGAGGGCGCCCTGCAGGTAGTGCGCGCGGGCCAGCACCACGAAGCGCGGTCCCAGACGGCGCAGGACGCGCTCCAGGTCCAGGGCGGGCCGCTGGGTGCGCCGGTGGTCGCGGTGGGTGGGCGCGTACAGGATCGCGACCGTGTCCCGGGGGATGCCGAGGGAGTCGCGCAGCCGGGCCACGTCCGCCGCGGTCGCCCGCTGGAGGACGTCGTTGCGCGGATAGCCGTACTCCAGGGTCCGGTACCGGCCGGGGTAGACGCGCTCCCAGGTCAGGGTGGTGTGGCGGTTGGCGGACAGGACGTAGTCCCATTTGTCGACGCCCCGCAGCAGCTCCTCGAAGTCCATGTCACGGGCGGCCGCCGGGCGTTCCTGGAGGTCGAGGCCCATGTGCTTGAGGGGGGTGCCGTGCTGGGTCTGCACGAAGACCTGGCCGGGCCGTTTGACCAGCCGGCGGTCGAAGTTGACGTTGTTGACGAGGTACTTGGAGCGGGCCAGCGCCGTCCAGTAGGCGGCCGTGCCGGGGGTGAGGGGGCGCGGGCCAGGCGGGATCGCCTGCCGGTGCTCGGGGCGGGCGATCCACGCGGTGCGCACCTCGGGCGCGTAGGCGCGGAACGCGGCCTCCAGCGCGCCCGGGTTGCAGCCGTGCCCCCGCCCCCAGTACGCCCCGAACACCGCCCGGTCGGCGCGCAGGGGCAGCCGCAGCTGGACGCGGTAGTGCGTCTGGAGCAGGGCGGCCCGCAGGGCGCGGGCCAGTTTCACGCCGAGCTTCAGGGTGCGGCGGCGCAGGGTCATGGCCGCCTGGAGCGCCCGGTAGGTGCGGTGCAGGCCGAGGTGGACCAGGGTGTGGCGCATGCGGGAGCGCAGCGGGACCCTGGTGCCCGGGGTGAGGTAGCGGCGGTAGTGGGCGCGGGCCCGGCGCAGGAACTCGGCGCGGGCGGCGCGCGGCAGCCGGTCCCGCTTGGTGAAGATCGTCGTGAAGTGGTCGACCATGCGGCGGAACAGCACCGGCCGCCAGCGCGCGAGCTCGGGGCGCTCCTCGACGAACGCGAAGACCCGGTCGTACTGCTCGAAGACGTCGAAGTGCCGGCGGCTGGTGGTGGACAGGATGTTGCCGCGGCGGCGCTGGCGGTAGTGCACACAGACCCGGTCGAGCGTCGCGATCGACTCGGCCGCCATCAGCGCCGGGTACGTCCACGGGGTGTCCTCGTAGTAGCCGGGCGGGAAGGCCAGGCCCACGCGGTCGACGAACTCCCGCCTGACGGCCTTGTTCCAGGCCACCATCAGCAGCCGGAACAGGTCCGGGCGGTCCTCCAGCCGGAACGGGGCCGGGCCCTCCTCGCCGAGCAGCTCCGCGACCTTGTTGCGTTCGGCCTCACCCGTCCAGAAGGTGCGCGCGTAGTCGTAGACCAGGACGTCCGGCTCGCCGGTCTCCTTCAGCCGGTCGGCGATCGCGCGCAGCGCGTCCGGGGTGAGGGAGTCGTCGGAGTCCAGGAACAGCAGATAGTCGCCGACGGCCACCCGCATACCGGCGTTGCGGGCCCGGCCCAGCCCCGCGTTCTCCGGCAGGTGCACCGCGCGCACGCGTGGATCGCGGGCCGCGAACTCGTCGATGATCTCTCCGCAGGCGTCCGGCGAGCAGTCGTCGACGGCGATCAGTTCGAGATCGGTCCACGACTGGGACAGCACCGATTCGAGGCACTCGTGCAGATACGCCTGAACCTTGTACGCGGGGACGATGACACTGAACCTGGGCAAGGGGCATCCATGGGTCGGCGCGGGCAGGGCCTTGCCCGGGAACGGCCGATGGAGTGAATCGGTTACGGTTCGTACGGCATTCGGGGGATTCCGGGTGAACGAAGGCGGGCGGAACCGTGACGTCCCGCCCCCTCCCGCGCGTTGTCCTCCGGGCTATTTGACGGCGCCCGCCATCACCCCGGACACGAACTGCCGCTGGAACGCGAAGAACACCGCCAGCGGGATCACCATCGAGATGAACGCGCCGGGCGCCAGCACGTCGATGTTGTTGCCGAACTGGCGGACCTGCGTCTGCAGGGCGACCGTGATCGGCTGGCTGTCGGCGTCGGTGAACACCAGCGCCACCAGCATGTCGTTCCACACCCACAGGAACTGGAAGATGGCCAGGCTCGCGATCGCCGGACCGCCCAGCGGCATCACGACCCGGAAGAACAGGCGCAGTTCGCCCGCCCCGTCCAGCCGGGCCGCCTCCAGCAGTTCGCGGGGGATCTCCGCGAAGAAGTTCCGCAGCAGGAACACCGCGAACGGCAGACCGAACCCGACATGGAACAGGACCACCCCGAAGACCGACCCGAACAGGCCGAGCTTGCCGAAGAGTTCGGCGATCGGGATCAGCGCCACCTGCACCGGCACCACCAGCAGCCCCACGACGGCCAGGAACCACCAGTCACGGCCCGGGAACTCCATCCAGGCGAAGGCGTATCCGGCGAGCGAGCCGATGAACACGACCAGGAGCGTCGCCGGGACGGTGATCAGCACCGTGTTGACGAGGGAGTCGGTGATGTCGCCGTTCTCCAGGAGCTTGCGGTAGCTGTCGAAGGTGAGCTGGGAGGGCTTGCTGAACACCGTCCACCAGCCGCTCGCGCTCAGGTCCTCCGGGGAGCGCAGCGAGGAGATCAGCAGACCGATCGTCGGCACCAGCCAGAACAGGCCGACGACGAGGAGGAAGCCCCGCACCAGACCGCTGTTGACCTTCTCGATCAGCCACCTGCCCGCCGTCGTCATCGCCGCACCTCCCGCCTGAGCCTGCGCACGTTGAACCACATCACCGGGATCACCAGCAGCAGCAGGAACACCGCGATCGCGCTGGCGACGCCGGGCTGGTTCTCCGAGAAGCCCTTGCGGTACAGCTCGAGGGCCAGCACGTTCGCGTCGTCCTGCGAGGAGCCCGGGGCGATGATGAACACCAGGTCGAACACCTTCAGCACATTGATCATCAGGGTGACGGTGACGACCGCGAGGACCGGCGCGAGCAGCGGCACGGTGACCCGGCGGAACACCTGCCACTCGTTCGCCCCGTCGACCCGCGCCGCCTCCAGGAGCTCGCGCGGCACCCCGGCGAGCCCGGCCGCGATCAGCACCATCGCGAAACCCGCCCACATCCAGATGTACGACCCGATGATCGCCGGTGTGACCAGCGACGGGCCGAGCCAGTCCAGGCCGTTGTACGGCTCCTTGAAGTTGCTCGCGGGCAGCCGCAGCCGGGCTCCGTCGGCCTTCGAGGGCAGGCTGAAGGTGCCGTCGTCGGCGGCCGTGGTGGACGCGACCACCCTGCCGTCCTTCACCGCCTCGATCCGCATCCCGGCATAGCCCAGCTCGGTGGGGTCGGGGGCGCCGAGGGTGCCGACGCCCTTGCCCCGGGTGAAGTCCTGCCAGGTGGTGCCGGTGATCTTCCCCGGGTCGGCTGCGGCCGGTACGGCCTTCTTCGCGTCGTCGGGCAGCTGGTCGGGGGCGACGCCGACCAGCGGGAGGGCGACCGGCTCGCCGGCGCGGACGGGCGCCTCGGTGAGGAAGCCGCCGTCGTCGGCCTTCAGGGGCGAGTCCCGGCCCGGGTGGGCCTTCGGAAACGCGGACGCCTGGACGAACGTGTCGTGCACGCCCACCCACACCGCGTTCGCCACACCCTTGTCCGGGTCCTGGTCGTACACCAGCCGGAAGATGATGCCGGCGGCGAGCATCGAGATCGCCATCGGCATGAAGACGACCAGCTTGAACGCCGTGCCCCAGCGCACCCGCTCGGTCAGCACCGCGAAGATCAGACCGAGGGCGGTCGCCACCGTCGGCGCGAACACCACCCAGATCACGTTGTTCTTCAGGGCCGTGCGGATGCCGGCGTCCGTGAAGAGGGCCTTGTAGTTGTCGACGCCGGCGAAACCGTCGCCGGACTGGTCGTAGAAACTGCGCACGACCGAGTACCCGATCGGGTAGACCACGAGCGCGCCGAGCAGCACGAGGGAGGGCAGCAGGAACAGCGCCGCCACGGTTTTGCGCGTGCCGGTTACGGACTGCCGCATCGCCGGGTCAGTTCCCGTACGCCGCCGCCGCGTCCGACTCCAGTTGCTTCTGGGTGCCGGCCACGTCCGTCGGGTTCTTCAGGAAGTCCTGCAGATCCTTCCACTCGCCCTTGCCGGGCGTACCGCCGAAGGCCTGCGGGGCCTGGTCGGACATGTCGAAGCGGAAGTCGTCGCCGGACGCGATCAGCGCCTTGGCGATCTTCTGCTGGACCTCGTTCGGATACGAGGAGATCGCGACGTTCTTGTTCGGCGAGAGGTAGCCGCCCAGCTTGGCCTGGATCGTCGCCGCGTCCGGCGAGGCCAGGAAGGTCGCCAGCGCCTGCGCGCCCTTGGAGTCCTTCAGGATGACCGCCGCGTCACCGCCGGAGACCACCGGCGCGGTGTCGCCCGCCTTCGGGAACGGGAACACCTTCGCGTCCGTGCCCACCTTCGCCTTCGTGTCCGCGATGTTGACCTGCACGAAGTCGCCCTCGTAGACCATCGCCGCCTTCGGCTGGTCGCCGCCGGTGAACGTCTGCGTCACCGACGCCGGGAACTCCGTCTGCAGCGCGCCGCTCGCGCCGCCCGCGATCCAGTCCTTCTTGCCCCAGATCTGGGCGAGCGTGGTCAGCGCCTGCGTCACCGACGGATCCGTCCACTTGATCTTGTGCTGGGCGAGCTGGTCGTACTTCTCCGGGCCCGCCTGGGAGAGGTAGACGTTCTCGAACCAGTCGGTGAGCGTCCAGCCGTCGGCACCGCCGATCGAGAACGGCGTGACACCGGAGTCGTACACCGTCTGCGCGGTGTTCAGCAGCTCGTCCCACGTCTTCGGCTCACTCGCGCCCGCGTTCTCGAAGACCTGCGCGTTGTACCAGATCAGCGACTTGTTGGCGGCCTTGTAGTAGACGCCGTACTGCTTGCCGCCGACCTTGCCGATGTCCTGCCAGCCCTGCGAGTAGTTCTTCTGCAGCTCCTTCAGGGCGTCCGCGCCCAGCGGCTTCGCCCAGCCCTGGTCCACCGCCTGCTTGATCGCACCGGGCTGGGGGAGCATCGCCACGTCCGGCGGCGCACCGCCCGCGATCTTCGACCCCAGGAAGTTGATGATCGGGTCCTGCGCGGGCACGAAGGTCACCTTCGCGCCGGTGCGCTTCTCGAACTCCGCCAGGACCTTCTTGAAGTTGGCCTGCTCCGCGCCGGTCCACACGGCGGCCACCTCGAGCGTGGTCCCGTCCAGCTTGGGGAGGGTCAGGCCGCTCCCGGTGTCCTCCGTGCCGGTGCCGCTCCCGTTGCCGGTGCTCTTGTCGTCGTCTCCGCCGCACGCGGTGAGCGAGAGCGCGAGGGCTCCCGCCGCGAGCGCGGCGGCCGTCTTCACGGTCCTGCGTGTCCGGATGGTGTTGCTCGTCCTGCGCATCACGACCCCGTTCTTCGGATCTCGTCGAACGTCGAGCGCTGTCCCGTGAGCACTGGTCTACGCCGGGTGACGGAGGTCGGCAAGAGCGCCCGCGCTGTCAACCGGGGGATCGTGACCGCGTCGTGACTGCAGGGTGCATGTTTCTCCGTGTGGGCGTGGATCTGGGGGCTGCCGCCCCCAGGCCCCCGCTTCGGCCCTGAACGGGCCTCGTCCTCAAACGCCGGACGGGCTGAGTAGTCGTGCCGTTCGTCAGACTCCGGAGGGGCTGGAGGTGCCTGAGCGGTGTTGGTCGGTGGACGCCGCGCGGTCCAGGGCGCTGGCCAGGAGGGCCAGGTCCGTCGGGCCGTTGCCCAGTTCGCGGACCGGGCGGCGGGTGGGCGGGTCGCCCATGCGGTGCCATTCCAGGGGGACCACGGTGGGGCGCAGGGTGGCCGTGCGCGGGATCCGGCCCGTGACGCGGCCGCCCTGCAAGGGGGTGAGGCGGCCGTCCGCGCCCCTGAGGCGGCCCCGGCCGGGGGCCGGTTCGTCGGCGCCCGAACCCGGGGGGTCGAGGCTGATCCGAACGGTGGAACGGCGGGCCGGTTCCGACTCCGCCGTACGGGCGTCGGGAGCCGTGGCCGCCACGAGGTGCACGCCGAGGCGGTCGCCCTCACGGGCCACCGCTTCCAGCGCGCGCATCACGGATCCCGCGGCGGGGCGGCCGGGCGAACCCAGGGCGGGGGAGACGAGCGCGTCGAGGTCGTCGACCACGACCACCAGCCGGGGCAGCGGAGCGGGTGCCTCCGCCTGGCGGCGGGCGGCCGCCGAGGGGCGCAGGCGCAGCGTGGAGCTGGGCGGGGTGTCGAGGTCGGCGGCGCCGGAGGCGGAGGGCGCGGGGGCGGCCGGGGCGCGCTGCGGGACGATCCGGCCGGACACCTCGCGGTGCGTGTGCCACTCGGCGTAGTCGGAGAGCCCGAGCAGTTCGGCCCGCCGCTTCAGCTCGGCGCTCAGCGACTGCGCGAACTCCCGCATCCGGACCGGGTCGTTGGCGGTCAGATGGCCGGTGACATGCGGTACGTCCGTACAGACGCGCAGGCCGTCGCCCTGGCCGGTGCCCTTGCCGACGGTGTCGCGGCCGTCCAGCAGCAGCACGCTCAGCCGGTCCGGGCGCTCGGCGGCGGCCAGCGACGCGACGACCGCCCGCAGCAGTTCCGTACGGCCGCTGCCGGGCGGGCCCTCGATCAGCAGATGGGGGCCCTCGGTGGCGAGGTCCACCGCGACCGGACCGCGCGGGCCGGCGCCCAGCACGGCCCAGGCCCGCCCGCCGAGGGCCTCGGTGTCGTCGGCCGCGTCCGCCCAGCGGGCCAGCAGGGAGGCCGGGGTGGCCCGTGCCAGGCCCAGTTCGTCGAGGAGCCGGGCGGACGGGGGCAGGGGGGCCGACACGCGTGTGTGCCGTTCGCCGCCGCCGTCGGGGCGCAAGGGTGCCAGGGCGCGGGCGAACCGCTCGGCCCAGGCGGGGGAGACCGCGTCCACGGCGGCGAGCGTGCCCCGGCCCACCGGGCCCGGCCTGCCGTCGCCCTCCGGCGCGACCCGGAACAGCCGGAGCGCCGTCGCCACGTCCCCGCTCAGCAGGGCCACCGCCCCGCACGCCCGGAACGCCGGCGCCGTCGCGCAGGCCGCCTCGTACGCCTGCGTCACCGGGGCGGCGGGCGACACGGCGGACGTCTCGGCCAGACACAGCACATGGATGCCGGCCCGGGGGCCCGCCACCGCCAGCCGCGTGACCGCCTCCCGCAGATCGGCGCCGCCCGGGTCGCCGTCCACGACGACCACCGTGTACGGGCCGGGGAAGCCCGCCCCGTCCTCGGCCCGCGCCCAGGACGGGCGGTGCGCGGTGACGGGGGCCGGGGCGCCGCCGTCCGGCTGCCGGTCCGCGAGCCGGCGCAGCAGCTCGTCGGTACGGGCCGCCGCCTGGTCGTGGTCGTAGGCGAGCAGCAGGCGGCAGTCCTGGCCGTGGCCGGGACGCACATGGGGCAGCCAGCCGAGCCAGGACCACTCCGCGGTGCGCTCCTGCTCGGTACGCGCCCGGTCCGTGCTGATCAGGACGATCTCCAGGGCGTCCGGGGAGTGCAGCGCGGCCAGCTGCGCCAGCACCGCGCGGGCCAGTCCCGCGAGCCGTGGGCGCGGCCCGGCCAGGCCCAGCGCCCCCGCCTCGCGCAGGCCCGCCGTCACCGGTACGGCGGGCAGCAGGCCCGAGCCGTCCGGCGCCGGACGGTCCGCCGTGCCGAGCCGGACCGTCAGCGCCTCCGGGTGACGCGGGCCGCGCTCCCAGAGCCGGGGGCCCGGGGCCAGGGCCGTCAGCAGCAGCGCCGCCGGGTCCGGCCAGGTCTCCGGGGCGGGCGCGGCGACGGCCGAGGAGGGGGTCCCGGCGCCCGGCGGGTCGTCGTACGCGTCGGTGTCCGGGCCGTCCTGCGCGCCGCCGCGTCCGCCGGCCAGCCGGCGCGCCCACGCGGAGAGACCACCGCGTTTGCGGACACCGGGCGGGACGTCGGTGCCGCGCAGGGGCGTGCCCTTGCGGCGGGACGCGGCGGGCGGTTCCTGGTGGGGGTCGGCGGTGTGCGGGCCCCTGGCGTCGTCGTGCGGGGCGTCGGCGTAGGGCTGGGTGAGGGAGTCCAGGCTCACGCGGCCGGCGTGGGTGTCCTGGGACGCCCCGGCGGGGGGCGCGGGGTGGCGGTCCGTCGAGGGGCGGGCCTCGTCGGCGGGCCGGTGGCTCTCGATGCGCGGTGCGCTGCCCTGGCCGGGGACCGACGGGGTCTCGCCGGAGGGCCGGCCGGGGATGCGGGGGGCCGTGTCGCCGGTCCAGTCGACCGTGCCGTAGGCGTGGCCGGTCGGGCCGTGGGGCGGCGCGGTCGGGCCGGTCGGGCCGGCCGGCTCCGGGCTGTCGGTCCGCGCGCCCGGCACGCGGGCGGGGGCGGTTCCGGCGGCGCCCGTGAAGCCGCCGGTCTGCCCGGCGGGTGTCTCGCGCGCCTGGGGCGTACGCGCCGTACCGGTCCGGTCGGCGGGGGCCGTCTCGCGCGCGTGCCCGCCGTCGGAACGTCCCCCGGCGTCGTCCGTCGTGTCCCCGCACGGCACGCGGATGTGCCCCTCGCCGTCGGGGGTGGTGGCCACCCGGGCTCCCGGGCCTCCCGGGGGAGCGAGCCGCAGGGCCGACTCGCCGACCCTCAGCAGCGCGCCGGGGGCCAGCCGGACGGGGCGCGACGGGACCCGGTCGCCGTCCAGGGTGGTGCCGTTGGTGGAGCCGAGGTCGGTGACCGTGGCGCGGCCGTCGGGGGAGAGGGTCACCGCGCAGTGCAGCCGGGAGACGTCCGGATCGTCCAGCGGGACGTCGGCCTCGGCGGAGCGGCCGACGCGGACCTGGCCGCCGTGCAGCAGGTGCACCCCGCCCGCGTCCGGGCCCGCGACCACGTGCAGCCGGGCCGGGGCGTCGTCCACCTCGGGATGCGGCTCGGGGTCGGCGGGGGCGCCCACGGCGAGGACCGCGCCGTCGGTCAGCGGGGGCTCCCCGAGGGTGCAGCGCCGGCTGTCGAGCCGCTCCGCGCCCGCGTACAGGACGACGGGCGCGCCGCTCGCGCTCTCCCCGGAGACCGCGGCGGACAGGGCGGAGGCGACCTCGGCCAGGGCCGTGCCGGCGGGCGCCGTGACCAGTACGTCGCAGCTCGCGGCGCGGCCCCGCGCGTCCGTGGGCGCGCCCAGCGGGTCTACGACGGTCAGCCGGATCTGCATCGCCGTCAGCGGTCCCTTCTGCCCGGGCGCGGACAACCCCCCACCCCACACGAGCACATCGGCCAGTACTGCAGGCATCCTCGCATCTGTCACTGACAATCCGCCCACCGCCCGAGCGCAAGTGATCTTGATTGGTCGGCTCTGCCCGCAAAAGTGCCTGACCATTGCATCGCCGGCGATCGGACGACGATCAGTTGAGATCGGTCACGCCGGGGTGCGGCAACCGGGGGACCGGGGGGCGCGTCTTCCCTTCGAACGGGCAGGGAAGAAGGCACGTAACCGTACGCAGGGCCCACAGGACGAGGACAGCCCGGTCCGGGGACCCCGGCACTACAGTGGTCGGACACACAGACAGAACAGGCAAGCAAGCAGCAGGGAGCGCGTCACGTGCGGCCAGTCGGCAGCAAGTACCTGCTCGAGGAGCCGCTCGGACGCGGCGCCACGGGCACCGTCTGGCGAGCCCGCCAGCGCGAGACCGCGGGCGCCGAGGCGGCCGTGCCCGGTCAGCCCGGGGAGACCGTCGCGATCAAGGTCCTCAAGGAGGAACTCGCGAGCGACCCCGATGTCGTGATGCGGTTCCTGCGCGAGCGGTCCGTGCTGCTCCGCCTGACCCACCCGAACATCGTCCGGGTCCGCGACCTGGTCGTCGAGGGCGATCTGCTGGCGCTCGTCATGGACCTCGTCGACGGCCCCGACCTGCACCGCTACCTGCGCGAGAACGGACCGCTGACGCCGGTCGCCGCCGCGCTGCTCACCGCCCAGGTCGCCGACGCGCTCGCCGCGAGCCACGCCGACGGCGTGGTCCACCGCGACCTGAAGCCCGCCAACGTCCTGCTGATGCAGGAGGGCGGCCAGATGCACCCGATGCTCACCGACTTCGGCATCGCCCGCCTCGCCGACTCCCCGGGCCTGACCCGCACCAGCGAGTTCGTCGGCACGCCCGCGTACGTGGCGCCCGAGTCGGCGGAAGGCCGTCCGCAGACCTCGGCGGTCGACATCTACGGCGCCGGCATCCTGCTGTACGAACTGGTCACCGGCCGCCCGCCGTTCGCCGGCGGCTCCGCGCTCGAAGTGCTCCACCAGCACCTCAGCGCCGAGCCGCGCCGCCCCTCCACCGTCCCCGACCCGCTGTGGACGGTCATAGAGCGCTGCCTGAGCAAGACCCCCGAGGGCCGGCCGAGCGCCCAGAACCTCGCGCGCGGACTGCGGATCGTCGCCGAGGGCATCGGGGTGCACGCCAACTCGATGCAGATCGCCGCCGCCGAGGGCGTCGTCCATCTCCTCGCCCCGGACCCGGCGCCCGCACAGGTGCCGGGCGCGGACGCGGGCGCGGGCATGCCCCAGGGGGCGTACGACCCGAACGCCGCGACCAGCGTGCTTCCGCACACCGGTGCCGCCGCGGGTCCCGCCGGCGCCGCCGACCCCACCGCCGTACTGCCGCACACGGGCGGCCCGGGCGGCGCCGCCGACCCGACGGCCGTGCTGCCGCCGGTGCCGCAGCACCAGCCGGGACAGCAGCAGCCCGAACAGCCGCACCCCTGGCAGACCCAGCTGCGCGCGGCCCGCGACCGCAACGAGCAGACGCAGGTCCAGCAGTACCTCGACCCCGGCGAGGACCCGCTGCGCCGCCGCCCCCAGCGGCAGGTCGCCCGGCCGCAGCAGCCGCCGCAGCGCCCCCAGCAGGGCGGCTACCCACCGCAGCAGGGCGGGTACGCGCCCCAGCAGCAGGGCGGGTACGGCTATCAGCAGCAGCCCCAGCAGCAGTACGCGCCGCCGCAGCAGCCCCAGCAGCAGCCCCAGCGGTACGCCCCCGCTCCGGCCCCGCAGCAGCAGCCCCAGCGCCAGCCGCAGCGGCCCGCGCCCGAGCCGCGGCAGCCCCGGGAGCCCCGCGAGCCGAGGCAGCGCAGCGCCAATCCGATGAAGATCCCCGGCCTCGGCTGTCTGAAGGGCTGCCTGTTCACGATCGTCATCTTCTTCGTGGCCGGCTGGCTCATCTGGGAGTTCAGCCCGCTCCAGGAGTGGATCGGCACCGGCCGCACCTGGTGGGGCGAGCTGACCCACCTGTTCAACCAGTTCACGAGCTTCGTCGGTGACCTCGCCGACCTCGGCGGCGACTCCGGCGGCAACAAACCCTGAGAACGCGCTGTGCCCGACCGTGAGTCTGTGGACTTGTCGACATCTGGCGGGTGATTTCCGTCTCCGCGGTGAAGGTTGGCTCGTAGGACGCGTACGTTGTTCGGCAACACGCGTCTGTAGGAGCAGTCTTGGCACGGAAGATCGGCAGCCGGTACACCGCCCACCAGATCCTGGGACGGGGCAGCGCCGGCACGGTGTGGCTGGGCGAGGGACCCGAGGGGCCCGTCGCCATCAAGCTGCTGCGCGAGGACCTCGCCTCCGACGAGGAGCTCGTGGGCCGCTTCGTGCAGGAGCGCACGGCCCTGCTCGGGCTCGAACACCCGAACGTGGTCTCCGTACGGGACCTGGTGGTCGACGGCAACGACCTGGCGCTCGTCATGGACCTGGTCCGGGGCACCGATCTGCGCACCCGGCTCGACCGGGACCGCAGGCTCGCGCCCGAGGCCGCGGTGGCGATCGTCGCCGACGTCGCGGAGGGGCTGGCCGCGGCGCACGCCGCCGGGGTCGTGCACCGGGACGTCAAACCGGAGAACGTCCTGCTCGACATGCAGGGTCCGCTGGGCCCCGGCGGCTCGCACCGCGCGCTGCTGACCGACTTCGGGGTCGCGAAGCTCATCGACACCCCGAAGCGGACCCGGGCCACGAAGATCATCGGCACGCCGGACTATCTCGCCCCGGAGATCGTCGAGGGGCTGCCGCCGCGGGCCTCCGTGGACATCTACGCCCTGGCGACCGTGCTGTACGAGCTCCTCGCCGGGTTCACCCCGTTCGGCGGGGGACATCCGGGGGCCGTGCTGCGCCGCCATGTCACCGAGACGGTCGCTCCGCTCCCCGGCATCCCCGACGAGCTGTGGCAGCTGATCGTGCAGTGTCTGGCGAAGGGGCCGGCGTCGCGGCTGCGGGCGTCCGAGGTGGCGGCGCGGCTGCGGGAGCAGCTGCCGACGCTGGCCGGGATGCCGCCGCTCGACGTGGACGAGCCGGACACCGAGCCGACGGCGGAGGGCGGCGAGCCCGCGGACCCGGCGTCGGCCGCCCCGGCGGCGCCCGCCGGGCGCGCCCGGCGGGGGTCGGTGCCGCTGGTGCCGGGCGCCAAGCCGGACTCCAACCGGGACACCCACACCTCGATGCGGGTGCCGGCGCCCGACGAGCTGGCGGGCGGGGCGCACGGGACGGCGCGGGTGCCGAGGGCGGCGGGGGCGCCCCGTCCGGGCTCCGCACGGAACCGGGCGGCCACCCGGCGGCGCCGGATCACCCTGGGGACGGCGGCGGTGGCGCTGGTCGCGGCGGTGGGCATCGGCACCTGGGCGGTGACCGCCGGCGACGACGCGGGGGCGTCCCCCCAGGACAGCGGCACTTCGGCCCCGTCCACCCCGTAGCCCCCGGGGGTCGTGACCGGCGTCGGAGGGGAGCGGATGGCGGGTCCGTTACGCTGGAGGGCGTGGCAGTCGTCGATGTATCCGAAGAGCTCAAGTCCCTCTCCTCGACCATGGAGTCGATCGAGGCCGTTCTGGACCTCGACAAGCTGAGGGCAGACATCGCCGTGCTCGAGGAGCAGGCGGCCGCGCCGTCCCTGTGGGACAACCCGGACGAGGCGCAGAAGATCACCAGCAAGCTCTCCCACCTCCAGGCCGAGGTCAGGAAGGCGGAAGCGCTGCGCGGCCGGATCGACGATCTCGCCGTGCTGTTCGAGATGGCCGAGGAGGAGGACGACCCGGACACCCGTGCCGAGGCCGAGTCCGAGCTCGCCGCCGTCCGCAAGGCGCTGGACGAGATGGAGGTGCGGACGCTGCTCAGCGGGGAGTACGACTCCCGCGAGGCGCTCGTGAACATCCGGGCCGAGGCCGGTGGCGTGGACGCCGCGGACTTCGCCGAGAAGCTCCAGCGGATGTACCTGCGGTGGGCCGAGCAGAAGGGCTACAAGACCGAGATCTACGAGACCTCGTACGCGGAAGAGGCCGGCATCAAGTCGACCACCTTCGCCGTGCAGGTGCCGTACGCCTACGGAACGCTCTCGGTGGAGCAGGGCACGCACCGACTGGTGCGCATCTCGCCCTACGACAACCAGGGGCGCCGCCAGACCTCCTTCGCGGGTGTCGAGGTGCTTCCCGTGGTCGAGCAGACCGACCACATCGAGATCGACGAGTCCGAGCTGCGGGTGGACGTCTACCGCTCCTCCGGGCCCGGCGGCCAGGGCGTGAACACCACCGACTCCGCGGTGCGGCTCACCCACCTCCCGACCGGCATCGTCGTCTCCTGCCAGAACGAGCGCTCGCAGATCCAGAACAAGGCGACCGCGATGAACGTGCTGCAGGCGAAGCTCCTCGAGCGGCGCCGGCAGGAGGAGCAGGCCAAGATGGACGCCCTGAAGGGCGACGGCGGCAACTCCTGGGGCAACCAGATGCGGTCCTACGTCCTGCACCCGTACCAGATGGTCAAGGACCTCCGCACCGACTTCGAGGTCGGCAACCCCGAGGCCGTCTTCAACGGTGAGCTCGACGGGTTCCTGGAAGCCGGTATTCGCTGGCGCAAGCAGCAGGAGAAGTAGGTTTGTCGATAAGGCAACCGCCCCTGAATCAGGGGTGGTTGCCTTTCTTGCTGCCTTTTACATCACATTCACGGCTCCAACGTTACGCAAAGACCCCCGACTTGGACATTGCGCCCGCAACGACCTTGACGATGCCTTGAAAAATCGGGAGGGTGCAGTGTGGCATGCGTATCTTCGGGGCGCATGTGAACCGGGGGGTTTCAGCCAGCAGTTCAGCTACCCCCGTCGATCACCGCCCCGAGCGCGCCCTCATCGACGATTCAGCTACTGGGGGTAGCAGCTTTATGACAAAGAAGACGCGGATCCGGGTCGCGCGGCTCGCCGCCGGCGCCGTGATCGCCGCGGGCGCCTCCCTGACCGTGGCGGGCGTCGCCTCGGCCGCGGGCGAGGACGGCCTGAGCGGGCTTGTCTCGACGTCCGACAACACCGAGGTCACCACGCAGGACGACCCCGACCCGTGCGACCCGATCGGGGTCTGCACCACCACGGGCACCACGGGCACCGACACCACCGGGACGACCGGCACCACGGGTACGGACACGACGGGTACCACCGGTACCACGGGTACGGACACCACGGGTACGACCGGCACCACGGGTACCACCGGTACCACGGGTACGGACACCACGGGTACGACCGGTACCACGGGCACCACGGGCACGGACACCACGGGTACGACCGGTACCACCGGCACCACGGGTACGACCGGTACCACGGGTACCACTGGTACCACGGGTACGACCGGCACCACGGGCACCACGGGCACCACGGGTACGACCGGCACCACGGGCACCACCGGCACCACCGGTACGACCGGTGACGACTCCACCGGCGGCTCCAGCTCCACCGGTGGTTCCTCCACCGACGGTGGCAGCTCGTCCACCAGTGGCGGCACCGACACCGACGGCACCTCCACCCAGGAGGAGGGCACCTCCGCCCTGACCGACACCTCGGACAGCAGCTCCGACACCGCCGCCCAGGGCAGCGGCGGGGAGCTCGCCGAGACCGGTGCCGGTCAGACCACCTTCCTGATCATCGGCGCCGCCACGATGATCGCCGGCGGTGTCGCGTTCCGCGTCCTGCCGCGCGTCGTCGCGGGCCGCGGGGCCGCTGCCTGACGGTAGCCGCACCGGTGCGTGACGTGAGGTGACGTACACGGGAAAGGGCCCGGAGCCGATCCATCGGCTCCGGGCCCTTTCCGCGTCGTAGGACGGGCCGCTACGCGGTCTGGTGGGCCAGCAGCGCCACCGCCGCCACCAGAACCGCCAGCAGCGCGATCAGCGCCATGGGGTTCAGCCCCGCGAAGAAGTTCTCCTGCTGCAGCCGCTCGCGGTTCGCACGGCACACGGGGCACCGGCCCTCGCTCACGGGCGCCGCGCAGTTAGCGCACACCAGCCGGTCGTACGTCATGCGCCTCGCCCTCCTTGCACCGGTTCCACGTACATCAACGCTCAAGAAACCGAGAACGTTCCCCCTCCACTGTGCCAGGTTCCCGGCAGGGCCGCGCGGCCCTGCCGGAGAGGGGCCCGGACGAACTCCGGGACAAAGTCCCGTACAAAAACGCACAAGCCTGCCGCAACCCCTCCCGGCGACTGCGCCCACGCGCCCGGTTCGCGTATGGTCACGCTCATCTACCCCCGGCGACCCGTGGTGCACCCGTGATCCGATTCGACAACGTCTCCAAGGTCTACCCCAAGCAGACCCACCCCGCACTCAGGGATGTCTCCCTGGAAGTGGAGAAGGGCGAGTTCGTCTTCCTCGTGGGGTCCTCCGGCTCCGGAAAGTCCACCTTCCTACGGCTGATCCTCCGCGAAGAGCGGTGCAGCCACGGCCAGGTGCACGTCCTCGGCAAGGACCTCGCACGGCTCTCCAACTGGAAGGTGCCGCAGATGCGCCGCCAGCTGGGGACCGTCTTCCAGGACTTCCGGCTGCTGCCGAACAAGACGGTGGCGGAGAACGTCGCCTTCGCGCAGGAGGTCATCGGCAAGTCCAAGGGCGAGATCCGCAAGTCCGTGCCGCAGGTGCTCGACCTGGTCGGGCTCGGCGGCAAGGAGGACCGCAGGCCCGGTGAGCTCTCCGGTGGTGAGCAACAGCGCGTCGCCATCGCGCGGGCCTTCGTCAACCGGCCCAAGCTGCTGATCGCCGACGAGCCGACCGGCAACCTCGACCCGCAGACCTCCGTCGGCATCATGAAGCTGCTCGACCGGATCAACCGGACCGGCACGACCGTGGTGATGGCCACGCACGACCAGAACATCGTGGACCAGATGCGCAAGCGCGTCATCGAGCTGGAGAAGGGCCGCCTCGTCCGTGACCAGGCGCGCGGCGTCTACGGCTACCAGCACTGACCGCCCCCGCAGACGTTCCCGGAAAGGCCTCAAGTACACGCCATGCGTGCCCAGTTCGTACTCTCCGAGATCGGTGTCGGTCTCCGTCGCAATCTGACGATGACCTTCGCCGTCATCGTCTCCGTGGCCCTGTCGCTCGCCCTGTTCGGCGGGTCGCTGCTCATGAGCGACCAGGTCAGCACCATGAAGGGCTACTGGTACGACAAGGTCAACGTCTCGATCTTCCTCTGCAACAAGAGCGACGCCGAGTCCGACCCCAACTGCGCCAAGGGCGCGGTGACCGACGACCAGAAGAAGCAGATCAAGACCGACCTCGGCAAGATGTCGGTGGTGGAGAAGGTGACGTACGAGTCGCAGGACGACGCGTACAAGCACTACAAGGAGCAGTTCGGCGACTCGCCGCTGGCCGCCTCCCTCACCCCGGACCAGATGCAGGAGTCGTACCGGATCAAGCTGAAGGACCCGGAGAAGTACCAGGTCATCGCGACCGCCTTCGACGGCCGGGACGGCGTGCAGTCGGTGCAGGACCAGAAGGGCATCCTGGACAACCTCTTCGGGCTCCTCAACGGCATGAACTGGGCCGCGCGCGCGGTGATGGCGCTGATGCTGGTGGTCGCGCTGATGCTGATCGTCAACACCGTGCGGGTCTCGGCGTTCAGCCGCCGGCGGGAGACCGGGATCATGCGCCTGGTCGGCGCCTCCGGCTTCTACATCCAGGCCCCGTTCATCGCCGAGGCCGCGGTCGCCGGACTGATCGGCGGCACGGTCGCCTGCGGCTTCCTGGTGATCGCCCGGTACTTCATCATCGACCACGGTCTCGCCCTGTCCGAGAAGCTGAACCTGATCAACTTCATCGGCTGGGACGCCGTCCTGACGAAGCTTCCGCTGATCCTCGCCACGAGCCTGCTGATGCCGGCGTTGGCGGCGTTCTTCGCGTTGCGCAAGTACCTGAAGGTGTGACGCACGCCCCGCGAGCCGTACGGTCAAGCGACCGTACGGCTCTTCGCGTTCCCCTAGACTCACCGCCATGTCAGGCCGCGACCTGTTCTGCCAGCCCCGCCGTTTCGGCCGCGGGGCCGCCCTGACATTGGTGTTCGCGAGCGTGCTCGTCGCCGGTGCCGCGACCGGGGCGCTGCCGGGCGACGGCCGGCGGACCGCGTCGGGCGAGACGCGTGAGGCGACCGCCGGGCATGCGCAGGACGTGACCCGCGCGGCCGAGGAGGCCGCCGCGGTCGGCAAGTCCCCCATGGAGGCGGCGGAGCGCGCGGTCAGCCGCAGCGGGGACCGCTGGGCAGCCGTCTACTCCGAGGGCGAGTACGAGGAGTTCGAGGAGTCCCTCGACGGCCGCTACACGGGCGTCGGCCTGTGGGCGCGGCGCGACACGGACGGACGGATCGAGGTCACCGGGGTACGGCCCGGATCGCCCGCGGCCGGCGCCGGGATCCGCGCCGGCGACCGGCTGCGCAGCGTCGACGGACACGGCGTCGACGGCCGCCCGGTCACCGAGGTCGTCTCCTTACTGCGCGGTGACGCCACGGACGCGGCCGCCGGTACGGCCGTCACCCTGGGCCTGCAGCGCGGTACGCGCGCGTGGAGCGAGACCCTGCGCCGGGCCCTGCTGTCCACGGACTCCGTCACCGTCCGCCACGCCTCCGACGACGCCACCGTCATCAGGATCTCCGCGTTCACCAAGGGCGTCGGCGACGCCGTCCGCTCCGCCGTCCGGGCGGCCCCGGCCGGCGGCGGGATCGTCCTGGACCTGCGCGGCAACTCCGGCGGCCTGGTCGCCGAGGCCACCGCCACCGCCTCCGTCTTCCTCGACGGCGGCCTCGTCGCCACCTACGACGTGGACGGCGACCAGCGCGCCCTGCACGCCGACCCCGGCGGCGACACCGACCGCCCCCTCGTCGCCCTCGTCGACGGCGGCACCATGAGCGCGGCCGAACTGCTCACCGGCGCCCTGCAGGACCGGGGCCGCGCGGTCGTCGTGGGCTCGCGCACCTTCGGCAAGGGCTCGGTGCAGATGCCGAGCGAGCTGCCCGACGGCTCGGTCGCCGAGCTCACCGTCGGCCACTACCGCACCCCCTCCGGCCGCGCGGTCGACGGCAAGGGCATCACCCCCGACCTGGAGGTCACCGACGGGGCCCTGGAGCGGGCCGAGGCGGTGCTCGGCGGCCTCGGGGACCCGTCATGAGGGACTTCCGGGACCACGCGTAATCGGCTTTCCCTCCGACCCCCTCCAGATGCGAAAATGGCGGGACTATGAGCAAGGGAATGTACGTACCTAAGGAGTCCCAGCCCAAGCAGGGCGGGGCGGCCGCCAAGGCCAGGGACGGCGAGAAGGGCGGCAAGCGCAAGATCGTCGCCCAGAACAAGAAGGCCCGCCACGACTACGCGATCATCGACACCTACGAGGCCGGGATCGTCCTCACCGGCACCGAGGTGAAGTCGCTGCGCCAGGGGCGGACCTCGCTGACCGACGGCTTCGTCCAGATCGACGACGGCGAGGCGTGGCTGCACAACGCCCACATCCCCGAGTACAGCCAGGGCAGCTGGACCAACCACTCCGCGCGCCGCAAGCGCAAGCTGCTGCTGCACCGCGAGGAGATCGACAAGCTGGCGGTCACGTCGCAGGAGACGGGGCACACGATCGTGCCGCTCGCCCTGTACTTCAAGGACGGCCGGGCGAAGGCCGAGATCGCGCTGGCGCGCGGCAAGAAGGAGTACGACAAGCGGCAGACCCTGCGCGAGCAGCAGGACCGCCGGGAGTCGGACCGGGCGATCGCGGCGGCGAAGCGGCGGCAGCGGGGCGACTGACCCGCGCGGAATACGGTGGCATCGGGCCGCGTTGGTCACGTACGATGGCATCGCACCCCAACAGAGGGTGCACGCGTTGAAAACACAACATGGGGATGATCGGTTTCGACAGCGGCTGTCGAAGCAGGGGAAGCGTGTCGAGAAAGCGGCCATGATCTCGTAAACCACAGGCCGAAAAAAATAATCGCCAATTCCAAGAGCGATTCTCCCGAGCTCTACGCTCTCGCTGCCTGATCAGGTAGTGATCGTTTAGCTCCTTCATGGGAGTGTCAGCCCGGGCTCGTTCCCGACCCGGTTCCTGGCATCAGCTAGGGGACTAAACCTTGATCCCGGTCACGGGGTGAAGAGGGAAATCAAACAGTGACTGGGCCCGTCGGCGACTTGTTCGCGTGATCGCCGGGGCCGAGAAAATCGCAGCGAACTGCACACGGAGAAGCCCTGGTTCCGCACCGTTGGACGCGGGTTCGATTCCCGCCATCTCCACTCATCCCATGTGGACGAAGGCCCTGTCGCAGCGCGGCAGGGCCTTCGTGCTGCTCGCGCACCTGGGCCGACGCCCCATAGTCATCACGTTTCTCACAATTCTCTCAGGAACACTTGTCCTGAACCCGTCACTTCTGCCTATGGTGTTCGCCGCGCCCGACGGAGCCGACCACTCCGTCATCGTGCGCGACACAAGGCGACCGGGGGGATTGTCCGTCGCCACGGGGAGAGACAGACCGTTCGTCATGCCGCGAGCCGGCTCTTCACGCATGCCCTGCCGCACGGGCCACCCCGGTCCGCCGCCATGCGATGAAGGGATGCCTCTTGCGCCCCGTACGAGGGTTCATCAGGCCCGGATCACCACGGTCCGGGCCACTCACCACACTGCTGACGGCCACCGTCGCGGCCGCCGTCCTGGGCGGCCTCGCCGTACAGCCGTCGCTGCTCGGCCGGTACGCCGCCGACGACATGGCCACCGTGGCCGACAGCTACGACGGGTTCGACGCGAAGGCGGCCGAACAGCTCCGCCAGGACCAGTGCCTCATGACCGAGGTCCTGCGGATGGGCGGCCCGGCGATGTACGGCGTCGCCCAGAACGGACTGAACCAGCCATCGGACAAGCTGCACACGGCGGCGAACCGGGAGTACTGGAACACCACTGCCCTGAGCACCGCGTTCCAGAAGGACCGCGACGACATCGACAAGATCGACCTCTACGGGCGGCTCGGCGAGTGGAAGAAGCCCCTGTCCGGGCTCTCCTACCCGGGCGGCTTCACGAGCGTCGCCGACTTCACCGACCCGCCGGGCCTCGCCGGGCGCGGAAAGGACTACTTCGAGCAGGTCGGCATCACCCCCTGGCTCGGAGCCCAGTGGTGGAAGAGCGAGGGCGACTACTACGAGGACCCGACCCCGAAGGCCGACGACGCGACGGCGAAGGCGGTCACCGACCTCGGCACCCCGCTCTACGGCAAGGACCCGGACCCGAGCCTTCCGGGCGCCGAGTGGAACCGGGCGCTGGCCGAGCAGCGGGCCTGGGAAGACCGCGTCTTCATGCACAAGCAGTGGGCCGACGACGCCCGCATCTTCCTCTCCTCCGGCGGCTTCCCGCGCACCGCGCCCGAGCCGGGCAGCGTCGAGTACCGCATCGCCGTCGAGGACCTGAAGGCCCGGTTCGCAACCTGCGACTGGCACAGCCCGGCGGACCCGAGCAAGGTCCTCGGCAAGGAGGTCGCGGACGCCTCCGCCGAGTGGCAGCAGGAGATCGCCGCCCAGGCGACCCAGCGCAACCAGATCCTGAACGCGAGCCGTGACGCCACCAAGTCCCTCGCCGACGGCGCCTCCGCGCTGGGCGAGATGCTCGGCCAGTCCTGGATCGCCGACCACCTCGCCCGCTGGCAGGACTACTGGTCGGCGGGCGGCCCCGGCTGGATCGGCGACAGCCCGTTCGTCGTCCACGCCCACGGCGCCACCGACAAGTGCCTGGAGGTGGCGGGCGCCAAGAAGGACAACGGCACGGTCGTGCAGCTCTACACCTGCAACGGCGGCGCCGGGCAGAAGTGGCAGATCTCCGGCGACCACCTGGTCAACCCCAACTCGGGCAAGTGCCTGACCGTCAAGGGCGGCGCGAGCGCCAACGGCACCGCCGTGCAGATCTCCACCTGCTCCAACAGCACCTCCCAGAACTGGGAGTACGGCACCCACGGCACGACGCGCCTGTACAACCCGGCGACCGGCAACTGCCTCGACCTCGCCGACTACACCAACAGCCGCGACGGCCGGATGTGGGACTGCACGGGCAAGGCCCCGCAGCAGTTCGACGTCGTCCCGTCCGGGCACGCCGGCACCGACGACCTCGACTACCCGGCCAAGGCGCAGTTCGACAAGGCGAAGAAGGGCGTCACGGACGCCCAGGCCGCGTCGAAGAAGCAGCTCGACCTGCTGAAGGCGCAGGCCGCCGCCGCGAAGAAGGCCGCCACCGACACGGACACCGCGACCCAGGCCGCCTACGCGATCGCCGACAAGGCGGGCGCCCCGCGCGGCCGAGGTCTGCTCGTCGCCCAGCAGAAGGCCCAGGTCACCAAGGCCTCGGCCGCCGCCCTGGAGGCCCTGGCCAAGGCCGGTGACACGGCGTACTCCGCGACCAAGGCCGCCGTCGGCGACAGCGAGACCATCGCCGCCCGCGCCCTGACGCAGGCCGCGCAGTCGAAGGCGGCGTTCCGTACGGCCGCGGCGAACGAGGCCCGGGCCCAGGCGAAGGCCGCCGCCGACGCGGCCGCCGTCCAGGCGCAGACCGCCAAGGCCGCCCGGGACCTGGCGAAGACGAAGCTCGCCGAGACGCAGAAGGCAGAGGCCGACGCCAAGGCCGCGGCGGCCGACGCGCACGCCAAGCGGCTCGCGGCGGAGGCCGAGGAGGCCACGGCGAAGGCGGAGAAGGAGACCGCCGCCGCCAAGCAGGCCGAGGCCGCCCAGCACAAGAGGAACGCCGAGGGCTACGCGACGACCGCGAACGAGGCCAAGGGCCGCGCGGAGACCGCCGAGTCCACCGCGCGGACCAAGCGCCAGGACGCCGAGGCCGCCCGCGACCGGGCCAAGGGCAAGCGCGACGACGCCTGGGACGCGGAGAGCCAGGCCAATGCGGCGCGTGCCAAGGCCGACGCCAAGGACGCCTACGCCGAAGCCCACGACTCCGACGCGGACGCCAAGGACTCCCGGGCCGCGGCCGACGCCGCCGACTCGGCTGCCGACGACGCGCAGTCCGCGGCGACCTCGGCCCGCGCCGAGGCGAACGCCGCGACCCAGGCGGCCGCCGACGCGGACGCCGCCGCCACCCGCGCGGAGTCCGCCGCCAAGCGGGCCCGCTCCGACGCGGACGCGGCCCAGGCCGCCAAGCTGAAGGCGGACGCCGCCGTCCGTACCGCGACCAGCGCCGCCGCCGACGCCATCAAGGCCTCCGAGACCGCCGCCTCCGCCGCAGCCACCGCGGTGAAGCTGGCCGACGAGGCGGACAAGCACGCGGCCGACGCGAAGGCCCAGGCCGACGCGGCGAAGGCCGAGTCCGTCAAGGCGGTCGCCTCGGCGGCCGACGCGGCCGGTCACGCGTACACCACCGCACAGGCCGCCGCGGACGCCGGCGCCTCGGCGCAGCAGGTCGCCGCGCCGGCCAATGACGCCGTCCAGCTCGGTTCGCCGTACGTCGACACCGACGCCACCGCGGGGCTGGTGGTCCTGACGGGCCAGTCGTCGAAGACGATCGCCGAGCAGCAGAAGGCCGTCGCGGAGGCGCACGCCGCCAACGCGCAGAAGAACGCCGACCAGGCGGCGAGCCTCGCCGCGGCGGCGACGGGCGACGCGAAGGCGGCGTACACGCTGGCCGCCGAGGCCGCCGGTTTCGCGGCGGCCGCCCGCAAGTCGGCCAAGGAGGCGCTGGGTTACGCGTCCGAGGCCGCGCAGTACGCGGCGGACGCGCAGGCCTCGCTGGCCCGCACCATCGAGTACGACCAGCAGGCCGGCGCCGACGCGGCGGCGGCCGACAAGGCCGCCGGACGCGCCGAGGGCTACGCGACCGACGCCCGCGCCTCGGCCGACCAGGCCGCCCTGGACGCGGAGGCCGCCCGCACGGCCGCCTCCCAGGCCGAGCAGGCCGCCAAGGACGCCCGCGCGGCGGCCGACCGCGCCGACGCCGAGGCCACCCTCGCCGAACAGGCAGCCAAGGACGCCCAGAAGTACGCGGAGTCGGCCCAGCAGGCGGCGGACTCGGCCGAACGCAAGGAGGCCAACGGCCAGGTGCAGGCGGGCGCCGGTACCGGTGCCGACGGGGTCTTCTACGTCATCGAGAAGATGACCGACGCGGCCCCGGCCAAGCAGCTCAACAAGTGCGAGTACACGCTCCAGGGCTGCACGGTGACGTACGAACTGCACCTCGACCTCACGGTCAGCTACTACCTCTGCACCAACCCCGACGTGCCCGCCACCGAGTCGGGCTGCCCGGCGGAGGACACGCTCTTCCTCAAGACGGTGGTCCTGAAGAACCAGAAGCAGGAGTGGACGCACCACTTCACCGCCGGTGACATCACCCGCCTCGGCTGGCAGGCCCTCTTCGGGGACACCCTCGGCGCGGTCCTCTACGAGGTCGTGCTGGGCGACGCCGTCCGCTGCTACCACGGCGACGCCGCGGGCTGCGCCTGGTTCGCGTCCAACTTCATCCCGGGCAAGGCCTTCACGAAGGTCGCGGAGGGGCTCCGCGCCCTGGACGCCGCCATGAAGACCGGGATCGGGGTCACTGACGCGTTCAAGGCGCTGAAGGCGCTGGACAACGTGGATCCGGAGACGCTGGCCCAGATCGAGCGCAGTGTGAAGGCGTACGAGGACGCGCGCACGGCGTGCAAGATCAACAGCTTCCCCGGCGCCACCGAGGTGGTTTTGGCCGACGGCAGCCGCAAGGCGATCCGCGACGTGCGGTTCGGCGACCTTCTCCTGGCCACCGACCCGCTCACCGGCCGTACCCAGGCCGAGCCGGTCACCCGCACGTTCTCGCACCCGACCGAGGACCTGCTGGACATCACCCTGGCGGACGGCGGGCGTCTGACGAGCACGCCGGGCCACCGCTTCTACGTCACCAGCCGGGACTGGACCCTCGCGTCCGACCTGCGCGCCGGTGACAGCCTGCGCGCCTCCGACGGAACCCTCCGTACCGTGGCCGACGTGCGGGACCGGGACGACCGGGCGCCCCGGACGGTCTACGACCTGACGGTGTCCGGCCTGCACACGTTCTACGCGGTGGCGGGCAGCACTCCGGTGCTGGTCCACAACTGCAACGACATCGTGTTCGACGGCGCCAAGTTCCCCGGCCTGGCGCACACGATCACGGAGCACGTGACGCCCAACAGGGCGGCGGCCGAGGCCCTGGCCGCGCAGAAGACGACCAAGTACGGCCGGGACACGCCGAACAGCGTGTGGGTCGACCAGGACACGGCCCAGAAGGTCGTCGACGCCGCCCTGGCCGACAAGGCGAGCATGATCAGCAACTGGCTGCGGGGCAACAAGACCGAGCTGGACTGGTCGGGGTTCTTCGGACCGAAGAGCGATTCCCTCGGCACGGTGTACTACGCCGACGGGACCAGGCTGGGCCGAGCCCCCACGGCAGCAGGCAACGGCTACTACATCAAGCTGGTGAGGGCGCCGAAGGGCCCGGGGATTCCGAAGCACCCCCGCGGCTACTACGTGCAGACCTGCTACCCGAAGTAAGGTCCCGAGCAAGGAGGAGACACACGGTGCAGCGCTTCACCGCGTTCGGTTTCGGCGTGCCGTGGGTGATGGGCTTCTTCCACCAGGACTGGATCCACGACGGGCCCACGGCCGTCGACGTCGTGGCGAAACACCTGGCGGAGGAGAGCGACGAGGAGGTACTGGCGGTACGCCGGGACGCCCGCACGCTCGCCGGCCACCTGCCCGCGGAGACGCTCGAGGTCCTGTGGACCGCCGGAGCCCAGTACATGCCGGGTTTCGTGGGGATCACGGGAGCCGAGTGGACCGAGACGGTCGTCGGCCTGTGCGACGCCCGGCTGTCCGAGCGGCCGGACGTCCGTCCTCTCACGGGCGCCGACACGGAGGACGGCTGGTCCCAGCGGGACGCGGTCGTCGCCGAGATCGAGCGGGCGGGGTTCCTGGCCGCCGAGGTGCGTGTGGCGCTCGTCGACTGCGCTCGCCACTGCACCCCGGACCTGGCCTTCCGCGTCCTGCTCAATGCGGTGGAGCACGCTCCCGGCGCGACCCTGTCCCCGGAGCAGTACCAGGGGATGGAGACCATCGGGACGGCCCTCCACTACGGCGAGTTCGTCGTGGACCGCGTCCGCTTCCTGGTGGAGACGCCCTGACCGGGAACTGACCGGAGAACCGGGGCCCGCACTCACCCGAGTGCGGGCTCCTTCTCATGCGGTCATGCGGTCATGCGCGCCGCCGTGCTCGCCCGCCGTGTCAGCGTCGGCTGGAGGAGCGTCGCCTCCGGGACCAGGCCGCCCGCGAGTTTCTCCATCAGCAGGTCCACCGCGCGGTCGCCCACCTCGGTGGACGGCAGGGCGACCGAGGTGATCCCCAGGGACTCGGCCAGCTCGTCCGGGCAGATCGCCGTCACCGACAGATCGCCGGGCACCCGCAGTCCCAGCTGTTCGAAGGCGGTGACCAGGGGTTCGAGGACCGCCTCGTTGTGGACGACCACGCCGGTGAGGGCGGGCTGCTCCCGGAGCAGCCGCTCGGCCACCTGCCGGGCCGCCGCCGGGTTCGCCTCGCAGGGGTGGACGGCCGAGGCGAGCCCGCCGCGGTCGGCGGCGGCGGTGAAACCCTGGACCACACGCTGGGCGAAGGCCGTGCCCCGGACGTAGACCTCCGGGGGAGAGCCGACCAGCGCCACCACCCGGTGCCCCAGCTGGGCCAGATGCTCCACGCACCGCTCGCCCGCACTCCGGAAGTCGAGGTCGATGCAGGTCAGCCCGGCGGAGTCGCGCGGGAAGCCGATCATCACGGACGGCCGGTCCAGGCTCCGCAGCAGTGGCAGCCGGGGGTCGTGCAGCTGGACGTCCATCAGGATCAGCGCGTCGACCAGGGCGGTGTCCGCGACCCGGCGCAGCCCGTCCTCGCCCTCCTCCTGGGTGAGCAGAAGGACGTCGTGGTCGTGGCGTCGGGCCGCCGTCACCACCGACGCCACGAACTGCATCACCACCGGGACATGGATGCCGACGCGCAGCGGGGCGACCAGCGCCAGCACGTTGGAGCGGCTGCTGGCCAGGGCCCGGGCGCCCGCGTGCGGCCGGTAGCCCAGCTCGCGGGCGGCCGCCTCGACGCGCTGCCGGGTCGCCGTCGAGATCGGGCGTTTGCCGCTGAGCGCGTACGACACCGTGCTGGGGGAGACCCCGGCCCGCCGCGCCACATCCGTGATCTTCGCCATCAGCGGAGCTCCAGTGTCAGGAAGCCGGTGCCCGCCTCGGCCCGGGTCACCCGGTCCCCGGCCGCGAGCGCCCAGGGTGCCGAGGAGTCGCCGGCCGACGCCCGCAGGGTGTCCCCTTCCCGTACGACGGTGAAGACCGTCTCCCCGACCCGCACCGTCACCTCCGTCCCCCGCTCCAGTCCGTACGTCCGCAGGGTCACCCCGTCGGCGTACGGATAGTCGGGCCGGTCGGCGTGCGCGCCCACCGGGAGCACCGCGCCCGGCCGCACCAGCAGCGGCAGACCGCGGAACCCGTGCCGTTCGCGCACCCAGCGCGGACCGGTCACCGTGCGCCCGGTGAGGAAGTGGGTCCAGGTGCCTTCGGGGACGTAGTAGGTGACGTCCCCCTCGTCGCTGAAGACGGGGGCGACCAGCAGATCCGGGCCGAGCATGTACTGCCGTTCCAGATGCGCGCACCCGGGGTCCTCGGGGAACTCCAGCACCATCGCCCGCATCACCGGCAGCCCCTCCTCGTGGGCGACGCGCGCCACGTCGTACAGGTACGGCATGAGCCGCAGCTTCAGCCGGGTGAAGTGCCGTAGCACGTCCACCGCTTCCTCGTCGAAGAGCCAGGGGACGCGGTACGAGGAGCTGCCGTGCAGCCGGCTGTGCGAGGACAGCAGCCCGAAGGCCAGCCAGCGCTTGAACAGGGCGGCTGTCGGGGTGCCCTCGAAGCCGCCGATGTCGTGGCTCCAGAAGCCGAAGCCCGACAGGCCGAGCGAGAGTCCGCCGCGCAGCGACTCCGCCATCGACGCGTACGTCGCCTCGCAGTCGCCGCCCCAGTGGACGGGGAACTTCTGGCTGCCGGCCGTCGCCGAGCGGGCGAAGACGACCGCCTCGCCCTCGCCCCGGTGCTTGCGCAGCACGTCGAAGACCGTGCGGTTGTAGAGGTACGTGTAGTAGTTGTGCATCCGCTCCGGGTCGGAGCCGTCGGACCACTCCACGTCCAGCGGCACCCGCTCGCCGAAGTCGGTCTTGAAGCAGTCGACGCCCTGCGCGAGCAGCGCCTCCAGCTTCGAGGCGTACCACTCGCGGGCGGCCGGGCTGGTGAAGTCGACCAGCGCCATGCCGGGCTGCCACATGTCCCACTGCCAGACGCCGCCGTCGGGGCGGCGCAGGAGGTGCCCGAGCGCCCTGCCCTCCTCGAACAGCGGGGAGCGCTGGGCGATGTACGGGTTGATCCACACGCTGACGTGCAGGCCCTTGGCCTTCAGCCGGGCCAGCATGCCCTCCGGGTCGGGGAAGACCCGGGGGTCCCAGCGGAAGTCGCACCAGTGGAACTCCCGCATCCAGAAGCAGTCGAAGTGGAAGACGGACAGCGGCAGTTCGCGCTCCCGCATGCCCTCGATGAAGGAGGTCACCGTCTCCTCGTCGTAGGAGGTGGTGAAGGAGGTCGACAGCCACAGCCCGAAGGACCAGGCGGGCGGGAGCGCCGGGCGGCCGGTGAGCGCGGTGTACCGGCGCAGGATGTCCTTCGGGGTCGGGCCGTGGATGACGTAGTACGTCAGCTCCTGCGTCTCCGCGCTGAACTGCACCCGGGAGACGGTCTCCGAGCCGACCTCGAAGCCCACCTTGCCCGGGTGGTCGACGAAGACGCCGTAGCCGGCGTCGGTGAGGTAGAACGGCACGTTCTTGTACGCCTGTTCGGTGGCCGTGCCGCCGTCGGCGTTCCAGATGTCCACGACCTGGCCGTTCCGGACCAGCGGGCCGAAGCGCTCGCCGAGGCCGTAGACGGCGGCGCCCACCCCGAGGTCGAGCTGTTCGCGCAGGTAGTGGCCGCCGGTGGCCGCGTCCCGCAGGATGGCCATGCCCTTGGGGCCGCTGGTGGTGAGGGTGCGGCCGTGGGCGAGGAACTCCACCCGCCAGGGGCCCGAGCGGGCCACCCGGACCGACAGCGCGCCGGAGGTGAGGGTCGCGTGGTCGTCGTCGTGGGAGAGGAGGGGGGAGGCCTCGGTCCCGGTGAGGTCGAAGACCGGCTCGCGCGGGCGCTCGCCCGTGAAGTGGCGCAGGGTCAGGCCGATGACGTCCGGCATCGGGCTGTGGACGGTGAGCGTCAGGACCGGTCCCGTCATCAGGTCGCCGCGGCTGCGGATGGGCCGGGTCGGGGCGTGGATCTCCAGGGCGCCGCCGCCGGGGCCGCCGTCGTCGGACTCGGTGACGTCGAGGACCTCGGCCGGGTACGCGGCGGTGACGCCCTCGCGCAGCAGCCAGTAACCGTCGGAGAACTTCATGGGTGGGGGGTCTCCTTACTTCACGGCGCCCACCGCGATGCCGCGGGTGAGCGTGCGCTGGAAGACGAGGAAGAAGACGAGCGCGGGCAGGACACCGAGCAGCGCGGCCGCGTTGGTCATGGTGGCGTCCATCAGCCGCTGGCCCTGGAGGACGCCGAGGGCCACCGACACGGTCTGGTTGTCGTTGGAGATCAGCATGACCAGCGGGAGCAGGAACTCGTTCCAGGTCCAGATGAAGAAGAGGACCAGCAGCACACCCAGGGTGGGGCGGCTGACGGGGACGACGATCCGCCACAGCACCTGCCACGTGTTCGCGCCGTCGATCCGGGCCGCTTCGATGATCTCCCGGGGGAACCGGGCGAGGACCGAGGAGAGCAGGAACGTGCCGAAGGCCGACTGGACGACGGTGAAGACGATGATCACGCTGAGCCGGGTGTCGTAGAGACCGGCCTCCTTGCTGAGGTAGTAGAGCGGGTAGACGAGCGCCTCCTGCGGCAGCATGTTGGCGAGGACGAAGAAGGCGAGCAGCCAGGTGCGGCCCCGGACCCGGCCGATGCCGATGGCGTACGCGGTGAGGACCGACAGGACGACCGCGAGGACCGCCACCGAGCTGCTGATCAGGACCGAGTTGATGAGCTTCCGGCTGTAGTCGACCCGCTCCCAGAAGTCCTTCAGGCCGTCCAGGTAGAGCCCGTCGGGCAGGCTCAGCGGGCCGTTCGCCGAGTACTCCGCCGGGGACTTCACCGCGTTCACGGCGACGATCAGGAACGGTACGACCATGAACAGTGCGGCGAGGCAGAGGGCGACCAGGACCGGACAGCGGCGCAGGGCGTTGGTCATGCGCGCCCCCCTGTTGTCGTGTCCTCCGCTGTTGTGGTGTCCTCCGCGTCCTGCGCCCGGGCCTGCAGCCGCAGGCCGACCAGGGAGAGGGCGAGGATGATCACGGTCAGCACGGTGGAGATCGCGGCGCCGTAGCCGACCTGGGTCTTCTCGAAGAAGGTGGTGAAGGAGAAGTAGGAGGGCACGTCCGTCGCGCCGCCCGGGCCGCCCTTGGTCAGGACGTACACCGCGCCGAACACCTTCAGCGCGGCGATCGTGCACCAGGTCAGCACGACATGGATCTCCGGGCGCAGCTGCGGCAGAGTGATGTGCCGGAAGCGGCGCCACCAGCCGGCGCCGTCCAGCTCGGCCGCCTCGTGCAGCTCGGGGTCGACGCGCTGCAGCCCCGCCATGAACACCACCAGCGGGAAGCCGATCTGCACCCACACCAGTACGCCCATCACGCTGTACAGCGCGAAGTCGGGGTCGCCGAGCCAGTCCCGCTGCCAACCGCCGAGGCCGATGGCCCTCAGGAACGCGTTGAGGGAGCCGTCCTCGGGGGCGAGGATCCAGCTCCACACGATCCCCGCGACCGCGATCGGCAGCACCTGGGGGAGGTAGAAGCAGGCGCGCAGCACGGCGCTGATCCGGGTGCCGAAGTGCCGGGCGACATGGTCGAACAGGGCCGCCGCCAGCACCAGTCCGAGCGCTGTCGGTACGGCGGCCATGGCGACGACCATGAACAGGCTGTGCCGGAACGACGCCCAGAAGTCCGTGTCGCCGAGCAGCTCCCGGTAGTTGCCGAGCCCGGCCCAGGACGGGCTGCCCACGCCCTGCCAGTCGGTGAAGCTCACGCCGGTGTTCATCAGGAACGGCACGACGATCACGGCGAGGAAGGCGAGGACACCGGGGAGCAGGTACGGGGCGTAGGAGTCGCGGGGGCCGCGCACCCTCATCGCTGGGGCACGCCCTTGTCGTACGCCTTCTGCAACGCGTCCAGGTAGGCGTCCGGTTTCTCGCTGCCGGTGATCAGCTTCTGGGTCTCGGAGACGAGGACGTCGTAGAAGCCGGGGACCGGCCAGTCGGGGTAGAAGGCGAGGCCGTCGCGGGCGGAGAGGGTGTTGAAGTTCGCGATGAGTTCCTTGGCCTTGGGGTCGGTGATCGCGGCGGGGTCGGCCGCGACCGGGACGCCGCCCTTGTTGCCGAGCAGGTTCTGGATCTTCTTCGACAGGGTGATGTCGATGAAGTCGTAGGCGAGTTGCTTGTTGCCGGCGCTCTTGGGGACGACCCAGAGGTTGCCGCCGGAGCCGAGGGTGAGGTCCGAGCCCGGCCACAGGGTGGTGCCCCAGTCGAACGTCGTCGCCTCCGCCTGGAAACGGCCGTACCACCAGCTGCCGGAGAACAGGATCGGCGCCTTGCCCTGGATGAACGAGACCCCGGCCTCCTCGGCCTTGGTGCCGCTGGACTTCTCGCTGAGGTACCCCTTCTTCACCCAGTCGGCGAACGTCTCGGCCGCGTACGTCCAGGCGGCATCGTTGAAGTCGGTCTTCCCTCGGTACAGCTCGTAGGAGTCGACCCAGGAGCGGTCGGCCTTGGACAGGGCGAGCTGGTAGAGGTACTGCTGGGCGAGGTACTCGGCGCCGGAGTTGGCGAGCGGGGTGATGTCGTGCTCGGCGAAGGTGTCCATCGCCGTGACCAGGTCGTCGAACGTCTTGGGCTCGGGTATGTCGTACTTCGCGAACAGGTCCTTGTTGAAGTAGACCATCGTGTACTCGGCGTAGTCCGGCACGCCGTACCACTTTCCGGAGCCCATGACACCGTTGTCGTCGTACTGGCTGGTGGTACGCACGCCCGGGCTCAGCAGCTTGTCCCAGCCGCGCTTCGCCGCCTCGGCGGAGAGGTCGGTGAGCAGCCCCTGCTTCGACAGCAGACCGGCCGTCGCGTTGCCCTTATTGTACTCCATGAGGTCGGGCGCGTCGGAGGAGTTGAGGACCATCGGGGCGGTCTTCTGGATCTGCTCGAAGCTCTTCTCCTCGAACTTCACCTTCACGCCCGGGTGCTGGGCCTCGAACTCCTTGATCGCCTCCGCCCAGGCGACGCCCATCGCACTGGTCGGGCCCTCGTAGTGCCACAACCGCAGGGTCTTGGGATCGGAGGAGCCGCCGTTTTCCGTACCGCCGCAGGAGGCCAGCAGCAGGGCGCCCGCCAGGGCCGCCCCCACACTCGCCACCACACGCCTTCTTGCCGTCAACATCCTGTGCCTCCGGGGGAGTTCGGGATGGTTCTGCGGGCAGGAACAGCCGTCACGCGACGTTCGACGAGGTCGTCGAGCCGTTTCGACGCGTGACGTCGAAGCGCTTCGACGGGGGAAGGTAGGCGGCGGCTGTGAGGCGCGTCAATGGGGCGTGCGGGATTCGACCGACGGTTGGGGGCCCTGCGGGGCTAGTCAGTCGGCGGGGGTGAAGAGGTGCTCGGCGCTGGTGGCGTGGACGGCGCGCTGGGACCAGGTGGTGAGCTGGTCCAGGTCGGTGCAGGCTTCGACGCGGTCGCGGATCTCGTCCGGGATGTCGATGCCGCGCCAGCGCAGGATGTTCAGGGTCATCTCGGCCCGATCCTGGATCCGGCCTTCCTCCCGCCCTTCTTCCCGTCCCTCTTCCCGACCTTCCTCGGCCCACGGGTGGCGCCAGAAGTACTGCATCGCCGTCATCAGTTCTCTCCACATCTGCCGGGCCTGGGGGTCTGCCAGGCATGAGTCGACGAATTGAGCGAGGGCCGCGGCGGTGTCGCGGTCCAGGGTCCGCAGGGCGGCTTCCAGCGATTCCAGTATCACCGGGGCCTGCCGTCCACGGCCGTGTGTCATGGCCGAGAGCACCGCGAGGGGTGGATCCTGTTTGGCCTCCCGCTCGGTGGCGATCAGAGGCACGTTCTCCGGGCCCAGCACGAACGGCCGGACCGTCAGCGAGGGCATACCGTGCACGCCGAGGTGGATGGGCTCGGCCGCCCAGCGGGCGGTGGCCCTGCTCTGGGTGACGACGATGAGGACGGGTTCGCTGCGGTACTTCTCGTGGAGGTAGCTGAGGTAGTAGGGCCAGCTGCTGCGTTTGCGCTCGTCCGGTTTTCCCTGTGATTCCACGACCAGGAGGTAGGTGCCGTCGTCGGTCTCGGCCCGCAGCAGGGTGTCGACGCGGCGTTCGACGGGCTCGATCTCGGTGAGGTCGACGTTTATGGCCGCGAAGTCACGGGGCTCGGGGAAGGGGATGTGCAGCACCTGTTGGAGGGCGCGGGTGAGGAGTGCGGGGTCCTTCTGGAAGATGCGGTGCAGCGCCTCGTGCGATGAGCTGACCATTTACGCGGCCGCTCCCAGCTCGCACCACACCAGCTTGCCGCGCAGCCCGAGCCGGGAGAGCGGCTGCCATCCCCACAGATCGGAACAGGCCCGTACGAGGGCGAAACCGCGCCCGCTCTCGGCGTCGGCGAGCTCGGTGAAGTCGCCGGGCGGCTCGGGAGGTGCGGGGTCGGCGTCCCAGGCACCGATCTGCAGCACGCCGGCACGGTGGCGGATGCGCAGGCAGGCGGGGCCCTTGGTGTGCAGTACGGCGTTGGAGATCAGCTCGGAGGTCAGGAGTTCGGCGGTCTCGGTGAGGTGGGTGAGGCCGTGGAGGGTGAGGATCAGACGGAGAGTGCGACGGGAGACCGTAACCGATCTGGGATCGGTGGGGATGTACAGGGAGTACTCCCAGGAGTCGGGCATGGGGCAGCTCCAATCGGGTGAAGGGTTGAAAGGCCGGTGGCATCGCCGCAGCCGTCATGACAGGACGGAGCGGTGCGCTTCCGTTGCGTGATGTTCGCGTCACTGACGGTAGACCTGGAATTCCAGGTCAAGCAAGCCGATCCCGTAATCTGGCCCCGAACGAGTGGCGCTCATGGGCGCGTTGGGAGGAGTGGCCGATGGGCTTGAGGCGCGAACCGACGGCGCGTCAGGTGCGGCTGGCCGTGGAACTGCGCAGGCTCCGCGAAGCGGCCGGCCTCAAGGCGCGGGAGGCGGCGGCTCTGCTCGGGGTGAGCTCCACCCAGATCAACCAGATCGAGTACGGCCAGTCGGGCGTGAGTGAGAAGCGGTTGCGGAGCCTGGCAGCGCATTACGCCTGCATGGACGAGGCGTTCGTCGACGCCCTGGTGGTGATGGCCACCGATCGGACACGCGGTTGGTGGGAGGAGTACCGAGGCCGACTGCCCTCGGCGTTCCTGGACCTCGCCGAGCTGGAGCATCACGCCGCCTACCGGGCGGACGTGGAGTGCCTGCACGTCCCAGGCCTCCTCCAGACGGAGGACTACGCCCGCGCGGTGTTCTCGTATCGAGTCCCTGAACTGCCCATCGAAGATCTGGAGTTGCGGGTCGACCACAGGATGAGGCGCAGAGTCGTCCTCGAACGGCCGGAGCCGGTGCCGTACGAGGCGGTCATCCACGAAGCGGCGTTGCGCATCAGAGTCAGCGGCCGGGCCGCTGCCCAGGACCAACTCGCCCACATCCTGGCTCTGTCCGAGGCGGACCACGTCACGGTACGGGTGATTCCCTTCGACCGGGACGGCTTCGCAGGGGCCTGGAACACCATGATGTTGGCGGGTGGGGCCGTGCCCAAGCTGGACTCCGCGCAGCGCGACGGGCCCGAGGGCACGGCCCTCATCGACTCCGAAGCTCAGCTCGCCGCCCTTCGAACGCTCTTCCGTAAGCTGGAGGCGGAGTCGCTGGATCCCGAACGGTCGCGAGACTTCATGAGCAGGCTGGCGAAGGAACTGTGAGGTGCGCTGTGACCACCCCCGACAACTGGCAGAAGTCGTCCTACTCCGGCGGCTCCGACGGAAACAACTGCCTCGAACTCGCCTCCACCCCCACCACCCTCCACCTCCGCGAATCCGACCACCCCGCCACCACTCTCACCACCACCCGCACCCCCCTGGCGAACCTCCTGGAAGGGATACGCACGGGCGATCTCGGGGTTGGCCGCTAGGAAGTCGTCCGAGGGGTACTCGTGGTTCCGCAGGTCGGAGGGGGCCGGTGTGCGGTGAGGGTGATGAGCAGGGCCGTCGTTGCCGCCGCGAGGGGGACCGTGAAGGCGGTTGCGGGGGAGGTGTGTTCGGCGAGCCAGCCGCCGGTTGCGCTGCCGCAGGCTATTCCGCCGAGGAGGCCGGTCACCGCGAGGGTCATGCCCTCGTTGAGGCGGGCCACCGGGGTGCGTTCCTGGATCAGGGCCATGGTGGTGACCATCGTGGGGGCGGTCGCCGTTCCCGAGAGGAGCAGGGCGGGGGCCAGCAGCGGGAGTGAGTCGAGCACGGTCGCCGCGAGCAGGGGGAGGGTGAGGAGGGCGGCCATCGCGGCCACGCACCAGGGGTGTCGTCGGGAGGCGGGACCGGACGGCCGTATCGCCCCGTAGACGAGACCGGCCGCGCAGGAGCCGGCTGCCTGGAGGGCGAGGACGATCCCCGCCGCCGTACGGTGGCCGTGCTCGTCGGCGAACGCGATCGTCACCACCTCCGTCGCCCCGAACACCGCGCCGAGGGCGAGGCAGACGGCGAGGAGAGGTGGCAGGCCGGGGCTGCGCAGGGGTGATGCGGCCGTCGGACGGGGGTGCGGGGGTGGTTCCGTCGCGCGCTGGGCGGCGAACGTCAGGATGCCCGTGACCAGCAGCACCACCCCGGCCAGGGTGCCCGCCTCCGGGAAGAACGTGCCGCAGAGGAACGCCGCGACCACCGGCCCCAGCATGAAGCACAGCTCGTCGACGGCCTGTTCGAAGGAGTTCGCGGTGTGCAGGGCGGCCGGGTCGCCGCCCAGGAGGTGGTTCCAGCGGGCGCGGGACATCCCGCCGGTGTTGGGGGTCGTCGCGGTGGCGGCGTACGCGGCGAACAGGGTCCAGTCCGGGGCGTCGTGGTGGACGCAGAGCAGCAGGGCGAGGCTGCCGAGCGCGGCGAACAGGGTCGCCGGCACCGCGACCCTGGCCTGTCCGTGCCGGTCGACCAGCCGGGCGATCCAGGGTGCGAGGAGTGCGGTGGCCGCGAGGCCGGTGGCGGTGACGGCCCCGGCGAGGGCGTACGAGCCGCGCGCCCCGGCGATCATCACCACCGCGCTCACGCTGAACATGCCCATGGGCAGCCGGGCGAGGAGGTTCCCGGCGGTGAAGGCGCGGGCGCCGGGGAGGGAGAGGAGACGGCGGTAGGAGTGGGGCGGGGGTTCAGGGCTGCGGCGGTCGAGGTCGACGATCACCAAGGTGTCGGCGGTGACCGTGAAGAGGCGCGGTGGCGGGCTGAGGCGGGGTGGCGGGCTGTCCGGCATGGGGAAACGGTCTCCCCGGGGTGAGCAGGGGGTCCAACACCTTTGCGATGCCGATTCACGCACCGCCGTTGTAAGTTCGCCGGATGTCCGCACCTGGCCAGACCCATGTCGACCCCCGGCTGCTGCGCGCCTTCCTCACCGTCGCCGAGGAACTGCACTTCACCCGCGCCGCCGCCCGGCTGTACGTCGCCCAGCAGGCGCTCAGCCGGGACGTACGGCGGTTGGAGCGGGAGCTCGGGGCCGAGTTGTTCGTACGGACCACCCGGCAGGTGACGCTGACGGCGGACGGGGAGCGGCTGGTGCCGTTCGCGCGCCGGGTGTTGCAGGCGCAGGACGATCTGGTCGCCGCGTTCGGGCGGGCGCGGCCGCTGCTGGTCGACCTGAACTCGCCGAACCTGGCCACCGGGCGGCGTGTGCTGCACCGGGCCCGTGACCTCGCCCCCGAGCTGGAGCTGATGGCCCGGTACGAGAGCGGGCTCACGGGTGCGGCGGCCGAGATCGTCGCGGGGCGGCTCGACGCGTCGTTCGGGCGGTACGCCGGGCTGGACCCCGTGCTGCGGGGGCAGTTGGAGCACCGGCTCGTGCGGTACGAGCCGATGGCGGTGGTGCTCCCGGAGGGGCACCGGCTGGCGGGGCTGGCCGAGGTGCCGCTGGCCGCGCTCGCCGGGGAGACGGTGTACGCCGGGGCCGGCAATCTCCGGACGCCCGAGTGGACCGATCTCGCGGAGCGGCTGTTCGAGGGGCGCGGGATCCGCCTCGCACCGCCCGCGCCGCTCGCCGTCGGGGAGGAGGAGTTCCAGCGAATCACGACAAAGGTGGGCAATCCAGTGCTTGCCGTGGTGGGTTTTCAGGCCATGACGAGGACCGTCTCGCGGCCCTTGATCGATCCGGTCCCTTTGTCGCCTGTGTCACTGGTGTGGGGAAAGGGGCTGGTCCATCCGGGGCTCGATGCGCTTCGACGGTCCGCGGCCGAGATCGCCGGGGCGGAGGGGTGGCTTCAGCGGCCCGCCGATGGATGGATTCCAGCCATGGACATGAGCATGACTTCTCCACACAAATGACACATCGCGAACACGGGTCCCCCGCCTGCGCTAGATTCGTCGGCCTGAGCGCAGTGGGGTAAATGGGGCGCGGATTCCGGGTGGGGGCCCGGTCTCGTCGACGTGCGCTCGAGGTCGTAGGCGCACCCTGAACCGGTCCTTGGGGGGAAGTGCGCACGTGAAGAAATGGCGAGAAGAGGCCCAACCGGAGCCGCCGGAGTGGCCGGAAGCAGCCCCTCCGACTCGGGATGTGCCGACCGTCGCCGGGTATCGGTCATTAGCGGATGTTCATGGGCGAAGAGGGCAGTCGACCGCTTCGAACACCCTTTCCGAAAATGAACGGTCGAGCGAGCCCTCCGGCGGCCCCGTTGACTCCGGTGAGGGCAACGACCCCGACGAGGTGACCGTTCAGCTCGACACCCCGCACGCGGCCAAGGGCGCCCGAGCGTCCGCCTCCGACGCCCCCGTGTTCGTCGACGAGTCCGGCCGCCGCAGCCGTACCTTCCGCCGGATCGGCATCCTCGCGGGCCTCGCCTGTGCGGCCTACGCCGTCGTCATCGTCGCCACCCTGCTGTCCGGCAACGCCGGTGCGCCCTGGCTGCCCGTGCCGGGCCCGGACAGCGATCCGCCGGCCGGCCGGGTCGAGTCCACCGGGGCGCCGAGCGCCTCCGCCGGCGCGGCCTCCGGCGCCCCCGGCTTCGCGGCGCCCCGCAGCCCCGGCGTCTCCGCCTCGGCCGGCGCACCGTCCCGCAAGGGCGCGGCGCCCAGCGCCTCGGGCAGCGCCCCCGCGCCGACCGGCACCGCGCCCGCCCGTCCCTCGGCGAGCGGCAGCCCCGGCGTCAGTACGGCACCCAGCGCCACCCCCTCGGACCCGGGCCCGAGCAGCCCCGTCGTGGGCGGCTCCTCCGGCCCCCAGCCCTCGGAGTCCACCCCGGACACCAGCCCCTCACCCGAGTCCTCCCCGTCCCCCGCGGGCGGCGCCGCCAACACGGTCGCGGACGGCGCCCCACACCCGGCGCCGGTGGCGGCGGCCCCGGGGGCGTGACGGACCGGCAGCACGAGGGGCTGCCGCCATCACCGGAGAACCGGAGAACCGGAGAACCGGAGAACCGGAGGACCGCAGGACCCCAGGACCGCAGGACCCCAGGACCCGGGGTGTGACCGGCCGTAGGCCGACCCGTTGGTTTCCCGTGCCCTGGCCGTGCCGCCGTACGACGTCCAGTGCGCGTTCGACGCGCCGTTTCTCCCTTCCTTCCCTTTGCCCTGTCACCCGTAGTCCGTCCCCGTCCCCGTCCCCGGAGTACGACCTCTCATGGCCTCACGCACCAACCGCCGTTCCCCCCGACGCTCCGTCGCCGGGGCGTCCGCGCAGGTCCCGTCCGGCGGGGCCGACGGACCACCGCCCCACGCCGCCGCGCGCCGACGGCTGATGCCGCCGCTGCGGCTGCGTCGGCTGCTCCCGCTCGTCGCCCTGCTGGCGATGATGGCGATGCTGATGCTGCGCGGCTATGTGCACAGCGAGATCCTCGCCGACCACCGGATCCGCCCCGAGGCCCCCGCCGACCGGGTGCCGCAGAGGATCCTCGACGGCGGGCCGGTCGTGGACACCCGGGGCGGCCGCGTCACCAGCCTGGACGTGCCGGACCACCGGATCGTCCTCACCTTCGACGACGGCCCCGACCCGAAGTGGACCCCCGAGGTCCTGGACGTCCTGAAGAAGCACCGCGCGCACGCCGTCTTCTTCATCACCGGCACCATGGCCTCCCGCTACCCGGACCTGGTGAAACGGATGGTCGACGAGGGCCACGAGATCGGGCTGCACACCTTCGACCACCCCGACCTCTCCTACCAGTCGAAGAAACGCATCGACTGGGAACTCACCCAGAACCAGCTCGCCCTGGAGGGCGCGGCAGGCATCCGCACCTCCCTGTTCCGGCCGCCGTACTCCTCCTCCGCCGACGCCCTCGACAACGCGTCCTGGCCGGTCACCCGGTACGTCGGCAGCCGCGGCTACCTCACCGTCCTCACCACGGACGACAGCGAGGACTGGCGCAGGCCGGGCGTCCGGCAGATCATCCGCAACGCCACCCCGAAGAACGGCGAGGGCGCGATCGTCCTGATGCACGACTCCGGCGGCGACCGCAGCCAGACCGTCCGGGCCCTCGACACCTATCTCCCCGACCTGCAGAGGAAGGGGTACGACTTCCAGAACCTCACCGAGGCCCTGAAGGCGCCCAGCGCGCACACCCCCGTCACCGGCCCGGACCTGTGGAAGGGCAAGGCCTGGGTGGTCCTGGTGACGGCGGCCGACGACCTCACCGGCGTCCTCGTCGTCGGCCTCGCCGCCATCGGCACCCTCGTCCTCGCCCGCTTCGGCCTGATGCTGCTGCTGTCCGCGATCCACACCCGCCGTACCCGCCGCCGGGGCTTCCGCTGGGGCCCTGACGCGCCCGTCACCGAACCCGTGTCGGTGCTCGTGCCCGCCTACAACGAGGCCAAGTGCATCGAGAACACGGTCCGTTCGCTGATGAGGAGCGAGCACCCGATCGAGGTCGTCGTCATCGACGACGGCTCCGCCGACGGCACCGCCCGTATCGTCGAGGACCTCGCCCTGCCCGGCGTACGCGTCGTACGGCAGCACAACGCGGGCAAGCCCGCCGCGCTCAACCGCGGTATCGCCAACGCCCGGCACGACCTGATCGTGATGATGGACGGCGACACCGTGTTCGAGCCGGCCACCGTCCGTGAACTCGTCCAGCCGTTCGCCGACCCGACCGTCGGCGCCGTCGCCGGCAACGCCAAGGTCGGCAACAAGGACACCCTCATCGGCGCCTGGCAGCACATCGAGTACGTGATGGGCTTCAACCTCGACCGCCGGATGTACGACGTCCTGCGCTGCATGCCCACCATCCCGGGCGCGGTGGGCGCCTTCCGCCGCTCCGCCCTCAACCGGGTCGGCGGCATGAGCGACGACACGCTCGCCGAGGACACCGACATCACCATGGCCCTCC
Organism: Streptomyces sp. NPDC005820; assembly: GCF_040630255.1. Classification (NCBI taxonomy): domain Bacteria; kingdom Bacillati; phylum Actinomycetota; class Actinomycetes; order Kitasatosporales; family Streptomycetaceae; genus Streptomyces; species Streptomyces sp. NPDC005820. Next base: position 47,987 of record NZ_JBEXXE010000033.1, on the reverse strand, counting down.
ACCGCGACGGCTGGAAGGTCGTCTACGCGGAGAAGGCGCGGGCGTGGACCGAGGCGCCGGAGTCCGTGCAGCAGCTGTGGTCCCAGCGCTACCGCTGGTGCTACGGCACCATGCAGGCGATCTGGAAACACCGCCGGGCCGTCGTCGAGCGGGGGCCCTCCGGGCGGTTCGGGCGCGTCGGGCTGCCGCTCGTCTCCCTGTTCATGGTCCTCGCCCCGCTCCTCGCCCCCCTCATCGACCTGTTCCTCGTCTACGGGCTGCTCTTCGGGCCGACGGCCAAGACCATCGCCGCCTGGTTCGGGGTCCTCGCCGTGCAGGCGGGCTGCGCGGCGTACGCCTTCGTCCTCGACCGCGAGAAACTCACCCCGCTCATCTCCCTGCCGCTCCAGCAGATCCTCTACCGCCAGCTGATGTACGTCGTCCTGCTCCAGTCCTGGATCACCGCCCTCACCGGCGGCCGGCTCCGCTGGCAGAAACTGCGGAGGAAGGGCCAGGTGGCGGCACCTCCGGGCGGGACGACGGAGGTCGGCGAGATGGCCGAGGTCGGCGGGGGTCCGTCGGCCGAGGTCGGCGGGGGTCCGGCGGTCGGCGGCGGCTCGGCGTTCGGAGGGGGCGCGGCGGCCGGAAGGGGCTCGGCGGGCGGAAGGGGCTCGGCGGGCGGAAGGGGCTCGGCGGGCGGAAGGGGCTCGGCGGGCGGAAGGGGCTCGGCGGGCGGAAGGGGCTCGGCGGGCGGAAGGGGCTCGGCGGGCGGTGGCGGCTCGGCAGTCGGTGGCGGCGCGGCAGTCGGCGGCGGCTCGGCGTTCGGAGAAGGCTCGGCGGGCGGTGGCGGCGCGGCAGTCGGTGGCGGCGCGGCAGTCGGCGGCGGCTCGGCGTTCGGAGAAGGCTCGGCGGGCGGTGGCGGCGCGGCAGTCGGTGGCGGCGCGGCAG
>NZ_JBEXXE010000033.1:0-46961 GCF_040630255.1 Streptomyces sp. NPDC005820 | reverse complement strand
GTCGGCGGCGGCTCGGCGTTCGGAGAAGGCTCGGCGGTCGGAGGGGGCTCGGTATGACCGTCACCCAGCCCGCCGGCGGCGTCGCCGCCCCGGCGCCCGCGCCCGGGGGCGGCCGCGACCGCTACTTCGACCTGCTGCGCGCGATCGCCCTCTTCCGGGTCGTCCTCTACCACCTGATGGGCTGGGCCTGGCTGCCCGTCGCCTTCCCCTCCATGGGTGTGATGTTCGCCCTCGCCGGCAATCTCATGGCCCGCTCCCTCGGCAAGCGGCCCGCCCTGGAGGTCGTCCGGGGCCGGATGCGCCGGCTGCTGCCCCCGCTGTGGCTGCTCGGCGCGGTCGGGGTGAGCGGGATGCTGCTGGCCGGCTGGGGACCGGACGACGAGGGGCACCCCGGCTGGTGGTGGCTCCACCTCACCTTCTGGATCCTCCCGCTCAGCGACCCGCCGTACGGCGAGAGCCTCCCCGGCGTCCACGGGCTGCTCGCCGACGGCTGGGCCGTCGACCTAGCCGTACCCCTCTGGTATCTCCGCGCCTACCTCTGGTTCGTCCTGCTCTCCCCGCTGCTGCTGCGGGCCCTGCGGGCCGCGCCCTGGCCGACGGTCCTCTCCCCGCTCGCGCTGTCCGCCGCCCTGGAGTTCGGCGTGCTGTCGGTGTCCAGCTGGCGGCTGGACTCCACCCTCAGCGACTTCGGCGCCTTCGGCGCGTGCTGGCTGCTCGGCATGGCCCACCAGGAGGGCGTTCTGCGCCGCCTGCCCCGCTATGTCGTGCCCTCGCTGGCGCCCGCGGTGGCCGGATTCGCCCTCTGGTACGCCCTCGGCCACGGCTTCCGGGCGGGCCACGACCTGGACGACATGCCGTTCGCCCAGTCCCTGTGGTCCTTCGCCGCGGTCCTGCTGCTCCTGCACCTCAGCCCGTCCTGGACCGACTGGCCCCGCCCGCTGCGCCGCTGGGACCGGCTGGTCACCCTCCTCAACTCCCGCGCCGTGACGATCTATCTGTGGCACAACGTGTGCATCGACGCCGTCGAGGGGCTGTGGGACCGGCTGTGGGGCGTCCCGGGGCTGGAGGAGCACGCCTCCTGGCTGCTGCTGAGCCCCTGGCCGCAGCTCCCGGCCGTCTGGGCGCTCACCGCGCTGTGCGTGGTCTGCTGCGGCTGGGCGGAGGATCTCGCGGCCCGGCGCAGGCCCCGGCTGTGGCCCGACGGTTCGCGTAGCCTTGCCCAGAACCTCTCACCCGGCCGCCGCCGGAGGTGAGAGCAACGTTCCCTTCCGGTCACCGACAGCCACCGGACCGGAAACGCGCCCTCCCTACCTTCGGGACTCATCACCGCTCATCCCCCCGAACCACCCGGCCCGGAGCACGTGGAGGCGTCATGACAGCCCCGAGCACAGACACCGCACCCCCGTCCCCCACGGTTTCCCCCAAGAAGGGGAGCCGCTGGATCGAGGAGTGGGACCCGGAGAACGAGTCCTTCTGGAACGACAAGGGCGAGAAGATCGCCCGCCGCAACCTCGTCTTCTCCGTCCTCTCCGAGCACATCGGCTTCTCGATCTGGACGATGTGGTCCGTGCTGGTGCTCTTCATGGGCCCGGAGTACGGCCTCACCCCGGCCGACAAGTTCCTGCTGACGTCCATGGTGACGCTGGTCGGCGCGGTCGTCCGGGTGCCGTACACCTTCGCCGTCGCGATCTTCGGCGGCCGGAACTGGACGATCATCTCCGCCGGCCTGCTGCTCATCCCCACCATCGCCGCCTTCTCGGTGATGAAGCCGGGGACCTCCTTCTCCACCTTCCTCCTGGTCGGCCTGCTCGCGGGCATCGGCGGCGGCAACTTCGCCTCCTCCATGACCAACATCAACGCCTTCTTCCCGCTCCGCAAGAAGGGCTGGGCGCTCGGCCTGAACGCGGGCGGCGGCAACATCGGCGTACCGGTCCTCCAGCTCGTCGGCCTCGCCGTGATCGGCGCGAGCGGCGGCCCGCGCGTCCTGCTCGGGATCTACATCCCGCTGATCCTGATCGCCGCGACCCTCGCCGCCCTGTACATGGACAACCTGGCGTCCGTGAAGAACGACACCGGCGCCGCGATCGACTCCGCCAAGGACGCCCACACCTGGATCATGTCCTTCCTGTACATCGGCACCTTCGGCTCGTTCATCGGCTACTCCTTCGCCTTCGGCCAGGTGCTGACGAACCAGTTCGGCCGTACGCCGCTGCAGGCGGCCTACCTCACCTTCATCGGCCCGCTGCTCGGCTCCCTGATCCGCCCCGTGGGCGGCTGGCTCGCCGACAAGTACGGCGGCGCCCGCATCACCCTCTACAACTACGTCGGCATGGCCGCCGCCACCGCCGTGCTGGTCTTCGCCAGCATGCAGAAGTCGCTGCCGCTGTTCGTCTCGGTCTTCGTGGTGCTGTTCGTGCTCAGCGGCCTCGGCAACGGGTCGACGTACAAGATGATCCCCGGCATCTTCCAGGCGAAGGCCGTCGCCAAGGGCCTCGAGGGTGAGGAGGCCGCCGCCTACGGCCGACGGCTCTCCGGGGCCTCCATGGGACTCATCGGCGCGGTCGGCGCGCTCGGCGGTGTCGGCATCAACCTGGCCTTCCGCCAGTCCTTCCTCTCCTACGGCTCCGGCACCGGCGCGTTCGTCGCCTTCCTCGCCTTCTACGCGGCCTGCTTCGTGGTCACGTGGGCCGTATACCTTCGCCGCCCGGCGGGGAGGATCACCGCCGCAAGCTCCTCCTCGGAGGCGAAGCCGCAGCTCAGCTACGCCGAGGTGTGACGTAACACTGGCGACATGAAGCCGAACCGAGCCTGTCACGCACCGTTGACAGGCTCGTCGGCATGTAGGTGCAGGGCGACTCGAGTGCGGGACGAGAGTGATGTACGTGGAACAGCAGCGACCGGACGCCACGACGCAGGCATCCGTGGAACACGGCCCCCTGGCCGGTTTCACCGTGGGCGTGACGGCCGCGCGCCGGGCCGAGGAGCTCGGCGCGCTGCTCCAGCGGCGCGGGGCGACGGTGCTGCACGCGCCCGCCCTGCGGATCGTGCCGCTCGCCGACGACGGTGAGCTGCTCGCCGCCACCAAGGACCTCATCGACCAGGCCCCGGACGTGGTCGTGGCGACGACCGCGATCGGTTTCCGGGGCTGGGTGGAGGCCGCCGAGGGCTGGGGGCTCGGCGAGCCGCTGCTCTCCCGGCTCGGTGAGGTCGAACTGCTCGCCCGCGGCCCCAAGGTGAAGGGCGCGATCCGCGCCGCAGGCCTCACCGAGGAATGGTCGCCGTCGTCCGAGTCCATGGCGGAGGTGCTCGACCGGCTTCTGGAGGAGGGCGTCGACGGCCGCCGGATCGCCGTCCAGCTGCACGGGGAGCCGCTGCCCGGGTTCGTGGAGGCGCTGCGGGCCGCCGGAGCGGAGGTCGTGGGCGTCCCGGTGTACCGGTGGATGCCGCCCGAGGACATCGCCCCGCTCGACCGGCTCATCGACGCGGCCGTCTCGCGCGGCCTCGACGCGATCACCTTCACCAGCGCGCCGGCCGCCGCGTCCCTCTTCTCGCGCGCCGAGGAGCGGGGCGTGCTGTCCGAGCTGCTCGCCGCGCTCCACCATGATGTGCTGCCGGCCTGCGTCGGCCCCGTCACCGCGCTGCCCCTGCAGTCGCGCGGCCTGGACACCGTACAGCCGGAACGCTTCCGGCTCGGCCCGCTGGTGCAGCTGCTCTGCCAGGAACTTCCGGCGCGGGCACGGGCGTTGCCGGTCGCCGGGCACCGGGTGGAGATCCGCGGGCACGCGGTGCTGGTCGACGGCTGTCTGAAGCCGGTGCCGCCGGCCGGGATGTCCCTGCTGCGGGCGCTGTCTCGACGGCCGGGCTGGGTCGTCCCCCGCGCCGACCTCCTGCGCGCGCTGCCCGGCGCCGGCCGCGACGAGCACGCCGTCGAGACGGCGATGGCCCGCCTGCGCACGGCCCTCGGCACCCCGAAGCTGATCCAGACGGTGGTCAAGCGCGGCTACCGACTGGCCCTGGACCCGGCGGCGGACGCGAAGTACGCGGACGCGTGAGCCGCGACTGAACGGGCCGGACCGGTGGTACGGGGGTTCCGGCCGGGGCGGGACACAGGGCACTGTGAGGGGAGCGCTTTTCTCGTTCCTCTGTCGGTGCAGGCGGTGGCGCATGACACTGGGCACGGCCACGGACCCCTACGAGCTGCGCTTCGACGCCGGACGCAGTTGTCTCGACCTCCTCGCGACCAGCCATCCCCGGGAACACCTCGACGGCGTGGGCCCGTTGTGCGCCTGGATCCGCGGCGCGGGACTGGTCCCGCCCGGCACCCAGCTCGGCCACGCCGACGCCTCCTGGCCCCTCGCCTTCCGTGAACTGCGCTCCGGCGTCGACCGGTTGGTGCGGGACTGGCTGGCCCGGGCCCACCCCGGCCCGTACGAGGTCGACCTCGGCCGCCTCAACGACGCCGCCCGCGCCGCGCCGCCCGTCCCCCGCGCCGTACGCGACGAGGACGGCACCCTCGTACGGGAGTTGGAGGAGCCGCCGGAGTGCGCCGCGCTGCTCGCCGCCGTCGCGCGGGACGCCGTGGAGCTGCTCACGGATCCCGTGGCGCGGGCGGGGCTGAGGGAGTGTGAGGGGGACAACTGCCCGATCGTCTACGTCGACACCTCCCGTGGCAGACGCAGGCGTTGGTGTTCGAGCGAGGTCTGCGGCAACCGGGAGCGGGTCGCACGGCATCGGCGGCGCGCCGCCTTGGCACGCGCCCAACTGCCCGGTATACGCCTTCTCTGATGAGCTGACAGCAATTGCACAGTGTCCCGTGACAGCCTGGGCGCAAAATTGTCGAAGTGATTTCGACAACATCATGTTTGCCCATGCCTGAGCAAGGGCAGGCCGCGTGATCGCGCCCGTGTGGTGAAAACGTGAAGAAGAAGCGGTGGGAATGTGCCGCCATGTCCCCCTCGTCATGACACCCCGAAGAAAACTGTCACCTCGGTTTGAACACTGCGAACACCCCTTCCGTACCTGTCACCGAGCGACCGACTGGGGGATCCCCCGGACACCGGAGGTGGGCGTGCGCAAGGATGCGGCCGTGGCCAATGAACATGGATCGAGGGCCCGACATCGCATGTCCCAGCCCTCGGAGCCCGACGAGGAGCTGATGCGTGCTCTGTATCGGGAGCACGCCGGACCCCTGCTTGCGTATGTCCTGCGCCTGGTTGCCGGAGACCGCCAGCGTGCCGAGGACGTGGTGCAGGAAACACTCATCCGTGCCTGGAAGAACGCCGGCCAGCTCAATCGAGCGACCGGATCGGTACGCCCCTGGCTGGTGACGGTCGCTCGCCGCATCGTCATCGACGGCCACCGCAGCCGGCAGGCCCGGCCGCAGGAGGTCGACCCGTCGCCGCTGGAGGTCATCCCCGCGGAGGACGAGATCGACAAGGCGCTGTGGCTGATGACGCTGTCGGACGCGCTCGACGACCTGACCCCGGCCCACCGGGAGGTGCTCGTCGAGACGTACTTCAAGGGGCGTACCGTCAATGAGGCGGCCGAGACGCTGGGCATTCCCAGTGGCACCGTCCGCTCTCGGGTGTTCTACGCCCTGCGGTCGATGAAGCTGGCTCTGGAGGAGCGGGGGGTGACGGCGTGATGAGCATTTACGGGGGATTCGGATCAGGTGGTGCGGGTATGTCTGGCCCCATGCAGGGATCTGTGGGATCTCCGAGCCCGAGCGAACACGAGACCGTGGGCGCCTACGCCCTCGGCATCCTCGACGACGCCGAGGCGACCGCCTTCGAAGCGCATCTCGCCGGCTGCGAGTGGTGCGCGCAGCAGCTCGACGAGCTCGCCGGGATGGAACCGATGCTGGCCGCCCTCGCGGACCTGCCCGGCTCCGGCACCCCGGCGATCGGCGACTCCCTGTCCGCCCGGCCCAGCCCACGGCTCGTGGAGAAGCTGGTCGACGAGGTGTCCGAACGGCGCGCCCAGAAGCGCCGCCGCTCCTTCTACCTCGTGGCGGCCGCGGCGGCGCTGATCATCGGCGGCCCGGTCGGCGTCATGGCCGTGACCGGCGGCGACGACGGCGGCAAGGCGCCCGTGGCGAGCAGTACCACCAACCCCGCCAAGTCGACCTTCGAGACGCTCTCCGACAAGGCCTCCGCGACCGACTCCGCCAGCAAGGTGACGGCCACCGTCGCCATGGGCGAGAAGGCCTGGGGCACCGAGGTCGGCGTCGAGCTGAAGAACGTCTCGGGCCCCGAGAAGTGCTCGCTCATCGCCGTCGGCAAGGACGGCAAGCGCGAGACCGTCTCGTCCTGGTCCGTCCCGGAATGGGGCTACGGCCTCCCGAACGCCAAGACCGAGCAGGCCAAGAACCCGCTCTACGTCGTGGGCGGCGCGGCCTTCAAGCCGAACGAGATCGACCACTTCGAGGTCATGACCTTCGACGGCAAGAAGCTCGTCCAGGTCGACGCCTGACGAAGAACGCCGGGCCCGCCTTCGGGCGGGCTCTCGCCTCCACCGGTCCCCTTCGCGTACGGTTGACGGCTGCCCAGCACGTCAGAAGGGGGCCCGGTGGCCGCACAGGCTCAGCAGGAAACCGCGGTCGATGCCGCACCGGACACGGTCCGGGAACGCGAGATCGGTGTCGAACAGGAACACCTCGACCGGGTGTACCGGCGCCTCGAGGAGAAGATCCACGAGGCGGAGTTCCTCATGAACGACGCCGCCAAACGCGGCCAGGTGGGAACCCCCGGCGCTCTCGCCGAGCGCGACGCCCAGGTCTTCCGGGCCGGTGTCCACCTCAACCGGCTCAACAACGAGTTCGAGGACTTCCTCTTCGGCCGGATCGACCTCCTCCTCGGCAAGGACGGGAAGAAGGGCCCCGACGGCGCCTTCACCGCCGTGGAGCCCGCCGAGGGCGCCGTGCGCGAGGACAACACCGCCGACATCGCGGAGACCCTCCACATCGGCCGTATCGGAGTCCTGGACTCCGAGTACGCGCCGCTGGTCATCGACTGGCGCGCACCCGCCGCCGCGCCCTTCTACCGCTCCACCCCCGTCGACCCCGGCCGGGTCGTCCGCCGCCGGGTCATCCGCTCCAAGGGGCGCCGCGTCCTCGGCGTCGAGGACGACCTGATGCGCCCCGAGCTGACGGCCTTCCTCGACGGCGGCGCGCTGCCCGTCATCGGCGACGGCGCCCTGATGGCCGCGCTCGGCCAGGCCCGCGGCCACACCATGCGGGACATCGTCGCCTCCATCCAGGCCGAGCAGGACCTGGTCATCCGCGCCCCCGCCGCCTCCGTGACCTACGTCGAGGGCGGCCCCGGCACCGGCAAGACCGCCGTCGCCCTGCACCGCGCCGCCTACCTGCTCTACCAGGACCGCCGCAGATACGCCGGCGGCATCCTCATCGTCTCGCCCACCCCGCTGCTGGTGGCCTACACCGAGGGCGTCCTGCCCTCCCTCGGCGAGGAGGGCCAGGTCGCCATCCGCGCCATCGGCTCCCTCGTCGACGGCGCCGAGGCCACCCTGTACGACGCCCCGTCCGTGGCCCGCGCCAAGGGCTCCTCCCGCATGCTGAGGGTGCTGCGCAAGGCGGCACGGGGGGCACTGGAGCTGGGGCCGGGCGGGTCCGCCCGGCCGAACGGCGGCGGCAGCGGCGGCAACGCCGCCCGTGGTGCCAGTGCCAACGGCCAGCTCTCCTTCGACGACACCCCCGCCGACACCCCCGCCGACACCGCGGTGACCACCCCCACCCGGCTCCGCGTCGTCGTCTTCGGACGGCGGATCGAGCTGGAGGGCGCCGATCTGGAGCGGATCCGGCAGAGCGCCCTCGGCGGCACCGCCCCCGTCAACCTGCTGCGCCCCCGCGCCCGCAAGCTGCTCCTGGACGCCCTGTGGGAGCGCTCGGGCGCCGCAGGCCGGCACACCGACCCCGAGCTGGCCGCCGAGCTGCGCTCCTCCTTCGACGAGGACGTGACCACCGAGGACTCCTTCATCGGGTTCCTCGACGCCTGGTGGCCCGAGCTGACCCCCGGCGCCGTCCTCGCGGCGATGGCCGACGAGCGCCGGCTCGGCCGCTGGGCCCGCCGGATCCTCAACCCCGGCGAGGTCCGCAGGGTCGCCCGCTCGCTGCGGCGGGACGGCCTCTCGGTGCACGACATCGCCCTGCTCGACGAGCTCCAGGCGACCCTCGGCGCCCCGGCCCGCCCCCGCAAGAAGCGCGAGTACGACCCGCTGGACCAGCTCACCGGCCTGGAGGAGCTGATGCCGGTGCGCGAGGAGTCCCAGCGCGAGCGCGCCGAGCGGCTCGCCGCCGAACGCGTCGAGTACGCGCACGTCATCGTCGACGAGGCCCAGGACCTCACCCCCATGCAGTGGCGCATGGTCGGCCGCCGCGGCCGGCACGCCACCTGGACGGTCGTCGGCGACCCCGCCCAGTCCTCCTGGTCCGACCCCGACGAGGCCGCCGAGGCCCGCGACGAGGCCCTCGGCACCCGGCCCCGCCGCCGCTTCCAGCTCACCGTGAACTACCGCAACCCGGCCGAGATCGCCGAGCTGGCGGCCAAGGTCCTGGCCCTCGCCATGCCCGGCGCCGAGTCCCCCACCGCGGTCCGCTCCACCGGAGTCGTCCCGCGCTTCACCGCCGTACAGGACACCCTCGCCGCCACCGTCCGCGCCGCGGCCGAACGCCTCCTCGCCGAGGTCGACGGCACCGTCGGCGTCGTCGTCGCGATGCAGCGCCGCGAGGAGGCCCGCCGCTGGCTGGCCGGGCTCGGCGACCGGGTCGTCGCCCTCGGCAGCCTGGAGGCCAAGGGCCTGGAGTACGACGCCACGGTCGTCGTCTCGCCCGCCGAGATCGCCGACGAGTCCCCGGCCGGCCTGCGTGTGCTGTACGTCGCACTGACCCGGGCCACCCAGCAGCTCACCGTGGTCTCGGGGGACCGGGACGAGCCGGACGCGCGGGGGGTGCCCGACCTGCTCAGGGACTGAGCCGGAGGCGCCCGACCGGCCCCGGACGAACGTTTCCTGTGAACCGCCCCGCACGGGAATGGTGTTCGGGGATCCGTTTGTTAGCCTGGGTGTGACACCGGCTCGATCCAAGCCCCCGGGCCCAACCTTCGTCGCTACGAGCGACCACTTGCCGCGAGGCGAGCATGGCGGGTCGGTGTCATGAACGGACGGAGAGGCCCACATCCGATGTGATGTGGGCCTCTTCGCATGGCGCCCCCGCACGTCCCCGCACGTCCCCGCACGAACAAAACGACCGTAAGTTGAGGCGACTTTCCCGTACTCGTCAGTAGGTGCGACGATCGGACGGCAATCCCGCGACCCACCCAGCAGTGCAGAGGAAGTCGGCCATGGCAACGGCGCCCAGCGTCTCCTACTCGATGACGGTCCGGCTGGAGGTGCCCGCGAGCGGAACCGCGGTCTCCCAGCTCACCACGGCCGTCGAGTCCCACGGAGGCTCGGTGACCGGCCTCGACGTCACCGCCTCCGGGCACGAGAAGCTCCGCATCGACGTCACCATCGCGGCCACCTCGACCGCGCACGCCGACGAGATCGTCGAGCAGCTCCGCCTCATCGAGGGCGTCACGCTCGGCAAGGTCTCCGACCGTACGTTCCTCATGCACCTCGGCGGCAAGATCGAGATGCAGTCCAAGCACCCCATCCGCAACCGTGACGACCTCTCCATGGTCTACACGCCCGGTGTGGCCCGGGTCTGCATGGCGATCGCCGAGAACCCCGAGGACGCCCGCCGCCTGACCATCAAGCGCAACTCGGTTGCGGTCGTGACGGACGGCTCCGCCGTGCTGGGCCTCGGCAACATCGGCCCCAAGGCCGCGCTGCCCGTCATGGAGGGCAAGGCCGCCCTCTTCAAGCGGTTCGCCGGCATCGACGCCTGGCCGATCTGCCTGGACACCCAGGACACCGACGCGATCGTCGAGATCGTCAAGGCCATCGCCCCCGGGTTCGCCGGCATCAACCTCGAGGACATCTCCGCCCCCCGCTGCTTCGAGATCGAGGCCCGGCTGCGCGAGGCCCTCGACATCCCCGTCTTCCACGACGACCAGCACGGCACCGCGATCGTCGTCCTCGCCGCGCTGACGAACGCCCTGCGTGTGGCGGCCAAGAGCATCGAGTCCATCCGCGTCGTGATGTCCGGCGCCGGCGCCGCCGGCACCGCCATCCTCAAGCTGCTGATCGCGGCCGGCGTGAAGAACGCGGTCGTCGCCGACATCCACGGCGTGGTGCACGCCGGCCGCGCGGACCTCGTCGACGCCGCCCCCGGCTCGGCCCTGCGCTGGATCGCCGACAACACCAACCCCGAGGGCCTCACCGGCACCCTCAAGGAGGCCGTGCGCGGCGCCGACGTCTTCATCGGCGTCTCCGCCCCGAACGTCCTCGACGGCGACGACGTGGCCGCCATGGCCGAGGGCGCGATCGTGTTCGCGCTCGCGAACCCGGACCCCGAGGTCGACCCGGCCGTCGCCCGCGAGACGGCCGCCGTCGTGGCCACCGGCCGCTCCGACTTCCCGAACCAGATCAACAACGTGCTGGTCTTCCCGGGTGTCTTCCGGGGCCTGCTGGACGCCCAGTCCCGCACCGTCAACACCGAGATGATGCTCGCGGCCGCGAAGGCCCTCGCGGACGTCGTCAGCGACGACGAGCTGAACGCGAACTACATCATCCCGAGCGTCTTCAACGACAAGGTCGCGGGCGCGGTCGCGGGCGCGGTCCGGGACGCCGCGAAGGCGGCCGGCGCGTCCGCCTCGTAAACGGGCGGGACCTGCGGGACCTGCGGGGACTGTGAGGATCACCACGGTCCCCGGGTCCGGCGCGTCGCGGGGCCCCTGTCGGGGGGCTGTGTCTATCGTGGCCAGAGCCACAGGCGCGCTTCGGGTGACTCCCAAGGGTGTTCTCCCGACTCCTGCGGGTGCCGGATTGGCTTTCCCGCCGCAGGTAGGGGCAGGATGCGTCCCTGGGCGCGAGCACATCGCACTTCGCTGTGCCCGCTATGCGGCCCTCCGCCGCGTGGCACGCCGCAACGGCAAGAAGAACACGGGAGTAACAACATGAACCGCAGTGAGCTGGTGGCCGCGCTGGCCGACCGCGCCGAGGTGACCCGCAAGGACGCCGACGCTGTGCTGGCCGCGTTCGCCGAGGTCGTCGGCGACATCGTCTCCAAGGGCGACGAGAAGGTCACCATCCCCGGCTTCCTGACCTTCGAGCGCACCCACCGTGCCGCTCGCACCGCGCGCAACCCGCAGACCGGCGACCCGATCCAGATCCCGGCCGGCTACAGCGTGAAGGTCTCCGCGGGCTCGAAGCTCAAGGAAGCGGCCAAGGGCAAGTAACGCTCCGCCGAGAGCGCCGTAGGTGACTGCGGGCCGGCGGTGGCTGGTCGCGCAGTTCCCCGCGCCCCTTCGGGGGCGCGTCGTCCGCCACGAGCACGGACAACGACAAGGGGCGGCCCCCCTCCAGGGGCCGCCCCATCGTCGTACCGCGTGACAGCTGCCGACGGCTAGCCGAGCGCCTTGCCGGGCAGCTCGACCTTGGCGCCGAGCTCCACGAGCTTCTCCATGAAGTTCTCGTAGCCGCGGTTGATCAGGTCGATGCCGTGGACGCGGGAGGTGCCCTGGGCCGCGAGGGCGGCGATCAGGTAGGAGAAGCCGCCGCGCAGGTCGGGGATGACCAGGTCGGCGCCCTGGAGCTTGGTGGGGCCGGAGACCACCGCGGAGTGCAGGAAGTTGCGCTGGCCGAAGCGGCAGTCGGAGCCGCCCAGGCACTCGCGGTAGAGCTGGATGTGGGCGCCCATCTGGTTCAGCGCCGAGGTGAAGCCCAGCCGGGACTCGTAGACCGTCTCGTGGACGATCGACAGGCCCGTGGCCTGGGTCAGGGCGACCACCAGGGGCTGCTGCCAGTCGGTCTGGAAGCCCGGGTGCACGTCCGTCTCCAGCGCGATGGACTTCAGCTGGCCGCCGGGGTGCCAGAAGCGGATGCCCTCGTCGTCGATCTCGAAGGCGCCGCCCACCTTCCGGTAGGTGTTCAGGAACGTCATCATCGAGCGCTGCTGGGCGCCACGGACGTACACGTTGCCCTCGGTCGCCAGCGCCGCCGACGCCCACGACGCGGCCTCCAGCCGGTCCGACAGCGCGCGGTGCGTGTAGCCGCCGAGCTTGTCCACACCGGTGATGCGGATCGTGCGGTCGGTGTCGATCGCGATGATCGCGCCCATCTTCTGCAGGACGCAGATCAGGTCCTCGATCTCCGGCTCGACCGCCGCGTTGGACAGCTCGGTGACGCCCTCCGCGAGGACGGCCGTCAGCAGCACCTGCTCGGTCGCGCCCACCGACGGGTACGGCAGCTGGATCTTCGTACCGCGCAGCCGCCGCGGCGCCTCCAGGTACTGCCCGTCGGCCCGCTTCTCGATCGTCGCGCCGAACTGCCGCAGCACCTCGAAGTGGAAGTCGATGGGCCGGCCACCGATGTCGCAGCCGCCGAGGCCGGGGATGAAGGCGTGTCCGAGCCGGTGCAGCAGCGGACCGCAGAGGAGGATCGGGATACGGCTCGAGCCCGCGTGGGCATCGATGTCGGCGACGTTGGCGCTCTCGACATAGGTCGGGTCGAGCACCAGCTCGCCCGGCTCCTCACCCGGACGGACCGTCACCCCGTGCAGTTGCAGCAGACCGCGTACGACCCGCACGTCACGGATGTCCGGAACGTTGCGCAGCCGACTCGGCTCACTGCCCAGCAGGGCGGCGACCATGGCCTTCGGTACGAGGTTCTTCGCACCGCGGACACGGATCTCGCCCTCGAGCGGGGTTCCGCCGTGGACAACCAGTACGTCGTCAGAGCCGTTGACGGTCATGTATCTCGCGTTCCATGGGTGGTGGACTGGGGCAGGGGCCGATGGATCGGGGCAAGGGCCAGAGCAGACAGGGTAATCGCCACCGGGGCCCCTCAAGTAAGCCCGAGGACGACCCAGGAAGGTCATAGCTGTGTCACAACACGAACCGTTCCGCGGCGGGTACGTGCGGTCACCATGAAGGCCCCTTCGTGTTCGTGCGCCCGGACCGCATCCGTGCGCCCGCCCGTCTCCCACCACCACCCTCAACCGAGGCCCTGACGGGCCGCACCTGCTGATTCCGCTGCCCCTCGCCCATGTGTCCGCATTGCCTCCCCACTTCACGGGAAGATGCGGGATCATGTCTGGCATGACCGAGGTGTCCTCGCTCACAGGGCGGCTGCTCGTGGCCACGCCCGCCCTGGCGGACCCGAACTTCGACCGCGCGGTGGTGCTCCTTCTCGACCACGACGAGGAGGGTTCCCTCGGTGTCGTCCTCAATCGTCCGACGCCCGTCGGCGTGGGCGACATCCTGGAGGGCTGGGCCGACCTCACCGGGGAACCGGGCGTGGTCTTCCAGGGCGGCCCGGTGTCCCTCGACTCCGCGCTGGGCGTCGCCGTGATCCCCGGCGACTCCTCGGGCGACCGCGGCCCGCTCGGCTGGCGCCGGGTGCACGGCGCGATCGGCCTCGTCGACCTGGAGGCCCCGCCGGAACTCCTCGCCTCGGCCCTCGGCTCCCTGCGGATCTTCGCCGGATACGCCGGCTGGGGCCCGGGCCAGCTGGAGGACGAACTGGTCGAGGGCGCCTGGTACGTCGTCGAGTCCGAACCCGGCGATGTCTCCTCCCCGTCCCCGGAAAGACTCTGGCGCGAGGTCCTGCGCCGCCAGCGCAACGAGCTCGCGATGGTGGCGACGTACCCCGACGACCCTTCGCTCAACTGATCGCTGTGACCTTCAGTACCCTTGGGCGCATGAGCACTCTTGAGCCCGAGCGCGGTACTGGTACGGGGACCCTCGTAGAGCCGACGCCGCAGGTGTCGCACGGCGACGGTGACCACGAGCGCTTCGCGCACTACGTCCAGAAGGACAAGATCATGGCGAGCGCCCTCGACGGGACGCCCGTCGTGGCGCTGTGCGGCAAGGTGTGGGTGCCCGGCCGCGACCCGAAGAAGTATCCCGTGTGCCCGATGTGCAAGGAGATCTTCGAGTCGATGGGCGCGGGCGGCGGCGACGACAAGGGTGGCAAGGGCGGCAAGTAGCCCACTGAGTCTCCGAGGCCCTCGGGGCGCTGTTCGGCGCGCCTCGGGGGCCTCTGGCGTGTCACCGAATGGTCGAGACCTCTTGTGGTCGGGTTCATGGAGTCCGTAACCTCCAGAGGTGTTGTGGACGGCGAAACGGCCATTGCGCATGTTGCAACGCGATGCTTTGGCGGTCGCTTCGGGGACGTTCTGGTGGAGGCATGCGTGGTCGGGCTCGGCGGGGTCGTTCCTAAAGTCGTCGACGGTGATGATCCGCTTCTCCGGATTCCCCGCGGCGGGTGTTCGGGCGGCGGGAATTGGGTGTGATCGCGTTTCTCGCCGGGGCCGCCCCGACCCGATTCCGGTTCCCCTTCCGGACCCCCTTGTCGATCATGTTCCGAAAGGGTCCCGGAGGCACTGGAGGCGGTCGCCCGCATCGACGCGCGGACCGTACGCGCTTTCTGCGGCGGATTCTTTTCCCGGCCCGCGACGGCGAGCGGTAGACGGCGAGCGGTAGACGACGAGCGGTAAAGGACTGACGTGACTTCTCCGACCGATCTCATTCCCGCCCCCCGTGCCGTGGAGGGCCCCATGCGCTGCGGTGTCCTGTTCGACGACGACACCACGCTGTGGGCCGGGCCCGGCACCGGGACCACCGAACGCTGGCTGCGCTCCACCCTGGGCGCCGCCCTCGGGCTGACCCTGCCGCCCGGACCCGAGGGCGCCCGCGACTCCGTACAGCTGCTCCTGGACGACACGCTCGAGCCGGAGGCGTACCGACTGAGCGTCGTGGCGAACCGGGGCGTCGAGATCCGCGGCGGCGGCCCCGCCGGTGTCTTCTGGGGCGCCCAGACCCTGCGTCAGCTCCTCGGCCACCACGCCTTCCGGCGCGCCCCCGTGCGCCCCGGCATCCGCTACGGCATCCCGCACCAGATCATCGAGGACGCCCCCCGCTTCCGCTGGCGCGGGCTCATGCTCGACGTCGCCCGGCACTTCATGCCCAAGGAAGGCGTCCTGCGCTACCTGGACCTGATGGCCGCGCACAAACTGAACGTCTTCCACTTCCATCTGACGGACGATCAGGGCTGGCGGATCGAGATCAAGAGGTATCCCCGGCTGACCGAGGTCGGCTCCTGGCGGGCCCGCACCAAATTCGGCCATCGCGCCTCACCCCTGTGGGACGAGAAGCCGCACGGTGGCTTCTACACCCAGGACGACATCCGGGAGATCGTCGCGTACGCCGCCGAGCGGCATATCGCCGTCGTCCCCGAAATCGACGTACCGGGCCACTCGCAGGCCGCGATCGCCGCGTATCCGGAACTCGGCAACACCGACGTCATCGACACCACCCGCCTCTCCGTCTGGGACACCTGGGGCATCAACCCGAACGTACTCGCCCCCACTGACAACACCCTGCGCTTCTACGAAGGGGTGTTCGAGGAGGTCCTGGAGCTGTTCCCCGCCGGCGCCGACCAGTTCTCGTCGTTCGTCCACCTCGGCGGTGACGAATGTCCCAAGGACCAGTGGCGGCAGTCGCCCGCCGCGCAGGCCCGGATGAAGGAACTCGGGCTCGCCGACGAGGACGCCCTGCAGTCCTGGTTCGTACGGCACTTCGACACCTGGCTGTCGGCGCGCGGGCGCCGGCTGATCGGCTGGGACGAGATCCTGGAGGGCGGGCTCGCGCCCGGCGCCGCCGTGTCGTCCTGGCGCGGCTACGCGGGCGGGACCGCCGCCGCGCGCGCGGGCCACGACGTCGTCATGTGCCCCGAACAGCAGGTCTACCTCGACCACCGGCAGGACGGCGGCCCGGACGAGCCGGTGCCCATCGGGTACGTCCGCACCCTGGAGGACGTCTACCGGTTCGAGCCCGTGCCCGCGGAGTTCACACCCGAGGAGACGGCCCATGTGCTCGGCACGCAGGCCAACCTGTGGACCGAGGTGATGGAGGACCACGCGCGCGTGGATTACCAGGCGTTCCCCCGGCTCGCCGCGTTCGCCGAGGTGGCCTGGAGCGCCCTGCCCGCCCCCGGGGAACGGGACTTCGCCGACTTCGAGCGGCGGATGGAGGCGCACTACGGCCGGCTCGACGCCCTCGGGGTCGGCTACCGCCGGCCGGAGGGGCCCCGGCCCTGGCAGCGGCGCCCCGGCGTCCTCGGCCGCCCGGTCGACGGTCCGCCGCCGAACCGGTAGCCGCCCCGGCGCGGTGTGCCGCGTCACGGAAAAACCCCGGCAGGGTCACCGAAGAGTGGCAATTCACGCGCACCGGTGATCCCGTACGAAAACGGACCATCTCCTGGGTGAGGTGGGCGAATGCCTCCTAGCGGACCCCCGTCTTCGGGTGTGGCGAACATGTGCCAGAGTTGCCACGTCCGCCCTGTCAGCACGTACCGTACGGCGCACAGGCGGACCACGTGGGGCAGCGGGAAGGGGCAGCCGGTTTTGAGCACGCATGCACCGCAGGCGGCGCAGGCCGTCACGCTGCCGACGACGCTGGACGAGGCGGTGGCGGCCCTCGCGGCCATGCCCGCCGCCGTGCCCGTGGCCGGCGGCACCGACCTGATGGCCGCCGTCAACTCGGGACAGCTCCGGCCCGCCGGACTGGTCGGGCTCGGCCGGATCAGCGAGATCCGCGGCTGGCAGTACCAGGACGGTCACGCGCTGCTCGGCGCCGGGCTCACCCACGCGCGCATGGGCCGCCCCGACTTCGCCGCGCTGATCCCGGCGCTCGCCGCCGCCGCGCGCGCCGCGGGCCCGCCGCAGATCCGCAACGCGGGCACCCTGGGCGGCAACATCGCCAGCGCTGCCCCCACCGGTGACGCGCTGCCCGTGCTGGCCGCCCTGGAGGCGACGCTGATCATCGCGGGCCAGGGCGGAGCCCGCCGGGAGATCCCGGTGTCGCACCTGCTGGCCGGCGTGGACATGCTGCGCGGCGGCGAACTGATCGCGTACGTGCGCGTGCCGCTGCTGCACGCCCCGCAGGTCTTCCTGAAGGCGACCGGCCGCACCGGCCCCGGCCGCGCCGTCGCCTCCGTCGCGGTGGTCCTCGACCCCGCCCGGCGCGGCGTCCGGTGCGCCGTGGGCGCCATAGCGCCGATGCCGCTGCGGCCCCTCGACGCCGAGCAGTGGGTCGCCCGGCTCATCGACTGGGACAACGGCCGCGCGATCGTCCCGGAGGCGCTGACCGCGTTCGGCGAGTACGTCGCCGCCGCCTGCATCCCGGATCCGACCCCGGGCGTGGACGGTTCCGTACCGGAGCTTCCGCCCGCCGTACTGCACCTGCGGCGCACCGTCGCCGCGCTGGCCCGACGAGCACTGGGGAGGGCGCTGTCGTGACCGACGACCAGCACGGAGAGGGCGCGCAGCCCCGGAGCGGCGGCCGCTGGGACCCGCTGCCCCAGGGCGACTACGACGACGGGGCCACCGCGTTCGTCAAGCTCCCCGAGGGCGGCATCGACGCGCTCCTGGCCGCCGACAGCCCGCTCGCCGCGCCCGGCCACGGGTACGTGCCGCCGCAGATAGCGGCCGCGCCCCCCGCGACGGACGGCACCTGGGCGGCCCCGGCCGGCGGCACCGAGTGGCCCGCGCCGCAGTTGCCGCCGGAGACCTCCGGCGGCGACCGGTTCACGTACAACCCGGGCTCGACCGGCCAGTGGAGCTTCACCGACACCGCGGCCGGTCCCGCCGACCCGGCGGGACCGCTCTCGCCCGGACGGGGCCACGACGTGACCGGCCAGTGGTCGATCCCGGTGGCCGGCGGCGACCTGCCCGACGAGTCGGGCGAGTTCACCACGTCGGCCCTGGTCGAGCAGTGGGGCGGCACCCCGCCGGCCACCCTGCCGGGCGGCGCGGCCGCTCCCTGGGCGACCGGCTCCACCAACGGCGCGGGGGAGAACTGGGCCCAGCAGGCGCAGCAGCCCGGCATGGCCGAGGCGGGGCACACCGGCGTCCAGGAGACCGGCCGGCCGGCCCCGGACACGCCCGCGTTCGGGCACCGGCCGGAGCGGGGCGCGCCGCACGGCACCGGGCACGGGACCGCGTACGGGCTGCCGACCGAGACGGCGCACGACAACGGCCACACGCCCGCGTACGGCACCACCCACACCCCCGCGCACGACGTCCGGCACCCGCCGGTCCACGGCTCGGACCACCCGCCCGCGTCGCACGGCACGGACCACACCCCCGCGCACGGCACCGACCACACGCCCCCGCACGGCGTGGACCACACCTCGGCGCACGCCGCCGACCACGCGCCCGCGGACTCCGTGCCGCCCGCCCGCCCTGCCGCCGAGCCCTGGCCCGGCGGTGACCCGGCCGACGCGTCCGGTTCGGCCGGCCCCGCCGAGGAGGCCCAGGAGGACGTCACGGAGGCCGAAGGGGCCGCCGGGGCACCCAGGGGCCGCCGGGACGCCCATGAGCCCGCAGAGGCCGCTCAGGGCCCCACCGAGCCCTCCACCGAGCCCCCGGCCGGACACGATCCGCAAGCCGGTCCCCCCGGTTCCGCCGACCCGGCCGGCCACGCGCGCGGGGACGCCGACGACGACACCGAAGAGGCGCCCGAGGACATCCCCCCGCCCCCGGCGGAGGAACACCCCCTCGCCTCCTACGTCCTGCGCGTCAACGGCTCCGACCGGCCCGTCACCGACGCCTGGATCGGCGAGTCGCTGCTCTACGTCCTGCGCGAGCGCCTCGGCCTCGCGGGCGCCAAGGACGGCTGCTCGCAGGGCGAGTGCGGGGCCTGCAACGTCCAGGTCGACGGACGGCTCGTCGCCTCCTGCCTGGTCCCGGCCGTCACCACCGCCGGCAGCGAGATCCGCACCGTCGAGGGCCTCGCCGTCGACGGACAGCCCTCGGACGTGCAGCGGGCGCTCGCCCGGTGCGGGGCCGTGCAGTGCGGTTTCTGCGTGCCCGGCATGGCGATGACCGTGCACGACCTGCTGGAGGGCAATCCCGCGCCCACCGAGCTGGAGACCCGTCAGGCCCTGTGCGGCAACCTGTGCCGCTGCTCCGGCTACAAGGGTGTCCTGCGGGCCGTGAAGGACGTCGTCGCCGAACGCGAGGCCCAGGCCGAGGCGGACGCCGACGGCGACGAGGCACGTATCCCGCACCAGGCGGGCCCGGGCGCCGGCGGCGTCCACCCGTCGGCATTCGAGAACCCGGCACAGCCCCACCCGCACGACCCGGTGTACGGACAGGGCCAGGACGGAGGCCAGGCGTGAGCAACGAAGCAGCCACCGCGACGACGACCGCGGAGGCCGCCCCGGCCCCCGAGCCCCTCCCGCACGGCCTCGGCGCGTCCCTGCAGCCCGCCGACGCGCGTGCCAAGACGGAGGGCACGTTCCCGTACGCGGCCGACCTGTGGGCCGAGGGCCTGCTCTGGGCGGCCGTGCTGCGCTCCCCGCACCCCCGCGCGCGGATCGTGTCGATCGACACCTCCCACGCGCGCGAGATGCCCGGTGTGCGCGCCGTCATCACCCACGAGGACGTCCCCGGCAGCCCCGTGCACGGCCGCGGCAAGGCCGACCGGCCCGTGTTCGCCTCCGAGGTCGTACGCCATCACGGCGAGCCCATCGCGGCCGTCGCCGCCGACCACCCCGACACCGCGCGGATGGCCGCCGCGGCCGTCATCGTCGAGTACGAGGTGCTCGACCCGGTGACCGACCCCGAGCTGGCGTTCGAGGCCGACGCCTTGCACCCCGACGGCAACCTGATCCGGCACATCCCGCTGCACCACGGCGACCAGAGCGCGGCCGGCGAGATCGTCGTCGAGGGCCAGTACCGCATCGGCCGCGCCGACCCCGCGCCGATCGGCGCCGAGGCAGGACTCGCCGTGCCCCGCCCCGACGGCGGCGTGGAGCTCTATCTGGCCTCCACCGACCCGCACAGCGACCGCGACACGGCCGCCGCCGTCTACGGCCTGGCACCCGATCGGGTGAAGATCGTCGTCACCGGGGTGCCGGGCGCCACGGCCGACCGAGAGGACCAGGGCTTCCAGCTCCCGCTCGGCCTGCTGGCCCTGAAGACCGGCTGCCCGGTGAAACTCACCGCCACGCGCGAGGAGTCCTTCCTCGGCCACGTCCACCGCCACCCGACCCTGCTGCGCTACCGCCACCACGCCGACGCCGAGGGCCGGCTGATCAAGGTCGAGGCCCAGATCCTGCTGGACGCGGGCGCCTACGCCGACACCTCCGCCGAGGCGCTCGCCGCCGCCGTCTCCTTCGCCTGCGGCCCGTACGTCGTCCCGAACGCCTTCATCGAGGGCTGGGCCGTCCGCACCAACAACCCCCCGTCGGGTCATGTGCGCGGCGAGGGCGCCATGCAGGTCTGCGCCGCCTACGAGGCGCAGATGGACAAGCTGGCGAAGAAACTCGGGATCGACCCGGCCGAGCTGCGGATGCGCAACGTCATGGCGACCGGCGACGTCCTGCCGACCGGCCAGACGGTGACCTGCCCGGCGCCGGTCGCCGAACTCCTCCAGGCCGTCCAGGAGTTCCCGCTGCCGCAGCTCCCCAAGGACACCCCCGAGGAGGACTGGCTCCTCCCCGGCGGGCCCGAGGGCGCGGGCGAACCGGGCGCGGTGCGCCGGGGCGTCGGCTACGGCCTGGGCATGGTGCACATGCTCGGCGCGGAGGGCGCCGACGAGGTCTCCACGGCGACCGTGAAGGTCCAGGACGGCATCGCGACGGTCCTGTGCGCGGCGGTGGAGACCGGCCAGGGCTTCACCACGCTGGCCCGCCAGATCGTCCAGGAGACCCTCGGTGTCGACGAGGTGCACGTCGCGCCCGTGGACACCGACCAGCCCCCGGCCGGCGCGGGCTGCCGGGGCCGGCACACCTGGGTCTCCGGCGGGGCGGTGGAACGCGCGGCCAGGATGGTCCGCACCCAGCTCCTGCAGCCCCTCGCACACAAGTTCGGCATGTCCACCGAGCTGCTCCAGATCACCGACGGCAAGATCACCTCCTACGACGGCGTCCTGTCGACGACGGTCGCCGAGGAACTGCACGGCAAGGAACTCTGGGCGACGGCCCAGTGCCGCCCGCACCCGACCGAGCCGCTGGACGGCGCGGGCCAGGGCGACGCGTTCGTGGGCATGGCCTTCTGCGCGGTCCGCGCGGTCGTCGACGTCGACATCGAGATCGGCTCGGTGCGGGTCGTGGAACTGGCGGTCGCCCAGGACGTCGGCCGGATCCTCAACCCGGCGCAGCTGGCGGCGCGGATCGAGGCGGGCGTCACCCAGGGCGTGGGCATCGCGCTCACCGAGAACCTGCGCACCCCGCGCGGGCTGATCCGCCACCCCGACCTCACCGGCTACTCCCTGCCGACGGCCCTCGACGCCCCGGACATCCGGATCGTCAAACTCGTCGAGGAACGGGACGTGGTCGCCCCCTTCGGGGCGAAGGCGGCCAGCGCGGTCCCGGTGGTGACGTCCCCGGCGGCCATCGCCTCCGCCGTGCGCGCCGCGACGGGCCGCCCGGTCAACCGCCTCCCGATCCGCCCCCAGGCCGCGGTGGTGACGGGCCAGTGAGCGATCCGCAGCGCTACGAACCCCCGCCGAGCGTGGGCAAGCTGCTGCTGTGGATCGTGGTGTTCGCGGTGGCGGCGCTGGCCGTGGTGCTGGGCGGCGTCTACTTCACGTGACGGACCTCTCGGCGTGAAGGGCGTCGTCCTGGCGCCGGACCCCACGGCGGTGGCCGCCCGGGAGGCCGGCCGGGACGAGACCGGGTACGGGGCCGGCTGGACGGTCGCGGGGCTCGACGGGGAACCGCGCACCCGCACCCCGCGCGTCGGGCTGTGGCCGGACACCTGCGAGTGGACGGTGGGGGAGACGGTCGAGGCGATTCTGGCGGGAAGGGAACGCGCCAGGGTGGTTTGACGTCTCATCAGTGTGGGCGGCCGCTGCCGCCGGGGCGTCGTCGCAGGTCGGGGCCGTTGTCAGTGGGCCCGCGTAGGCTGCGGAGCAGTGGGACGGCGCACGCACTTTTCACGCACGGGGGACCGATGAGCACGACCAGGAGCACCACCACGATCGTTTTCACCGATGACGAGCTGAACCCCTACATCACGCACGCCGCGACGCGCCGCTGGCTGACCGGCCCCGGACTGCCGGGCGAGGGCGGCCTGCTGACGTTCGAGGCGCTGCGCACGGACGGTCTGCGCACGGTCGCCGACTCCACCGGCGACCCCGCGGGCCGGCTGGCGGCGGAGCTGCGCGACCGCCTGGTGATAGGCGGCATCCTGGGCACCGACGGCCGCGAGCGGGAGTCCGTCCTGCTGGACGGCGCGACGGGCGAGATCTCCACGACGTACTTCCTGCACGACCGCCCCGACCTGATGGACACCCGCCCGCTGGCGCCCTCCCTGGAGAAGCTGCTGCGCTTCGCCACGGCGGTCGACGAACTCGCCGCCCTGCGCGGCCAGTTCGCCTCCTACGCAGGCCGGCTGGGCCCGCAGGCGGTCGCCGAGGCGAGCCGGCAGCTCCTCGCCGTGTTCGAGGAGGGGGCGGCGGGGGACGGGACCGGCCTCTTCTGGAAGCTGGCCGCCGTGATCCGCCCGCTCGCCCTGGTGGCCGGCCCCGGCACCGTGTCAGGACTGGCCCTGGACCTGCCGCCCCGCCTCCTGGAGGACGAGTTCGGCGGCGGCGCGGTCGCCCGCTTCGAGGACGTCGACTGCCCGAAGGCCCTCACCCACGCACCGACCCGCCGCTTCCTGCGCGAGGTGGGCCTGCCGGAGGAGGTCGTCTGGTTCTCCCTGGAGACGGACATGCCGCTGCAGACCCTCGCCGAGTACTGCGCCGACGCCTACGAGGGCGTCCTCACCGACGAGCGGCTCCCGATGAACGCGGACCGGCTGATCCGCCTCGGCCATCTCCTGGAGGACACCAGCCTGGTCGTCGACGGCGACACCGGCGCGGTGCTCAGCTGGAGCGAGCCGGACCTCGCCCTGCGCCCGCTCAACGCCGATGTCTCCACCCTGGCGTTCACCCTCTGGCTGATACGCCGCGAGAAGGCCCTGGACGCGGTGTACGAACTCACCGAGGCCTACGACCAGCTCGCCGAGACGATGTGCCGCACCCTGGCCGCCGTCGACCCGGTCGCCTGCGACCCGACCCCGAACACCCCCACCGACGACGGCTGGCGCTACTGGCCGGGAATGTTCGAGGACGAGCCGGGCGGAGGGCTGTACGCCTAACGGCACCTGTTGACGTCGATCCGCACGATCTGCGGGTCGTGGTCGCTGGCCTGATCGGCGAACTCGGCGTTGAGGTGCACCACGTCGTAGTCGAAGCGGGTGACCGCCGGGCTCGTCAGGATGTGGTCCAGGGTCTGCGAGTTGCCGTCGTACACATAGGTGTAGCGCTCGGCCGCCGGCAGGGTGGTGATCAGCGGGGTGAGCACCTTGCCCTCGGTGAGCGTGCTGACGGTCTGGGAGAACTCGTAGTCGTTGAGGTCGCCGAGGACGACCGCCTTGGCGTTCTTGTCAGCGGCGAGCAGCGACTTCACGAAGGTGTTCACCTCGGCCGCCTGCGTCTGACGCTGGGTCTCGGAGCTGCGGGCCGGCGGCTGGTAGCGGCCGTGCAGGGGCTGGTCGCCGCCCTTGGAGGTGAAGTGGTTGGCGATCACGAACACGGACTCGCCGTGGAAGACGAACTCGCCGACCAGCGGCTTGCGGCTGCTGCTCCAGGCGTCGCTCGTCGGGTCGATCCGGCCGGGGGAGTAGGTGAGGTGCACCCCCTTGCGCGTCTTCACCACGCTCGTGCCCGTGGTGGCGTCCCCGCCGGCCCGGTCGGTGAAGGAGACCCGCTTGGGGTTGAACAGGAAGACCTGACGGATGTTGCCGCCGGGCTCGCCGCCGTCCTGGTCGTTGGTGGGGGCGATGTAGCGCCACTGATAGCGGGGGCCGCCGGCGGCGCGGATGGCGTCGGTGAAGCGGGTGAGGGTGGCCTCGGAGGTGACGGTGCCGTCGTCGGTGGCGCCGTTGTCGTCCTGGATCTCCTCCAGGGCGACGATGTCGGGAGAGCTGAGGTTGACCGCGACCCCCTGGGCGAGCCGGTCGAACTTCGTCTGGTCGTCGAGCGCGTCCAGGTTCTCCACGTTGTAGGTGGCGACGGCCAGCTCGTCGCCCTTCTGGCGGCGGGTCACCTCCTGCTTCAGCCCGTGGTCGACGCGGGTGCCGAGCTGGGTGGCCTGGACGTTGTAGCCGCCGTAGGTGGAGTAGTCGAGCGGCCCGGTGGTGGTGCCGGACAGCTCGTCACCGACGTCGGCGGCCGGGTGGGCGGCGGCGTCGAGCGACATCACCTCGATCCGCCCGGTGTTGGGCTGGTCATAGCTCGAGTACAGGGTGCCGCCGCGCACGGTCGGGCTCTCGTCCGGCTTGACGGTCACCCACATCTCGCCGTACGAGTTGGCGGCGCCGACCACCCGCGCGTCGGAGAACGCGACCCGCATGCCCTCGTTCGCCTCGTAGAAGTCCTGGGCGTACACGGTCGGTTCGAGGGCGAGGGACTCGATGCTGCCGCCGCCGGCCACCGGGATGTAGCCGGACGGCACGCTCGTGGCGTCCAGGGTGACGGCGGCGGGCAGGGCGTTGCCGCCGGACAGCACGGTCGCCGTCGGACCGGTGAGCTCGGTGACGGACTGGCTGGTGCTGCTCGGGTAGTACTCGCTGACCTTGCCGCTGACCAGCACCGAGTCACCGACCGCGACGGTGGGCGTGACGGACCCGGTGTAGACGAACACCCCTTCACTCGTACGAGGGTCGGAGTCGGCGGTCGGATCCTGGATCCAGTACCCCTTCGACCCGGACGTCCGGACGCCGGTGACGATGCCCGGGACACGGGTGACGGTCTGCCCGGCGAGCGGGGAGAGGCGGGTGGTGCCCTGGATGTCGTGGATGCGGACGGTACCCGGCTGGGTGGGGTCGTCGCCCCCGCCGCCCCCGTCACCGTCGCCCGAACCGGGGGTCTGCCCCGCGGAGTTCACGGGAGAGGGCGTCCCGGCCGCGAGATCGGCGGCGTTGTCGTCGGTGTCGGCGAGGGAGGCGGCGCGGGCCACGGAGGCGGTGTTGGAGGCCCCGGTGACCGGCCCGCTGCCCTCCCGGACGACCGCGCTGCCGTACCCCACGAGGTCCACGATCCGGCTGTCGGCGGCGCAGTCGGCGGCGGTCTTGCAGGTCAGCGCGGTGGTGCCGGAGACGAGCGCGAGGGTGCCGCTCGTCGCGCTCATGGCGACGGAACCGGTGGCGTCGGCGGTGGGCAGCGCGGTCGTCCCCCCGGACCCCGCCGCCTCGGCGACGAGGAACCGGCCGCCCGGCGCCACGGACCCGCCGAGCGTGGTCACCTGCCACTGCGAGGAGGAGGACGGCGAACCGGGCAGGTACTGCACGCTGTACCCGCTCAGGTCATAGGCCGCCGACCCCGCGTTGCCGAGCTCGACGAAGTCCCGGGTCAGGGTCGCCCCCGAGTTGCCGCCACCGCCGTACACCTCGGAGATCACCACCGTGGCGGACGGCGTCGCATACGCGGCGGGAAGGGAGACGATGCCGAACGCACCGGCCACACCCACGGATATGAGGGCGTGCGCGGCACGGCGCGAGCTGCGGACGGCGGGGGTTCCGGTGGACCTGGGGGCTCTGCTACCTGCGGGACTGGACACGCTGGCGGTCTCCTCGTACGTCGTCGGGTACGGCCGGGGTGGTGTGGGGGAGGCCGCAACAAGTTACGCGCGTAGAGAAGAACTCGCCAAGAGGGCGTAGGTTAAATCCGGGGAACGGAACGGCGGTTGTGCACGGCGGGCGCTCTCCTGCGCCCGGTTTGCGCTCTCCCCCCGCCCAAATGGTGCATGCACGCTCGAACCATGGGGGAAACGGACGAGTCGAGCATCATCCCGATTCCGGGCTCTGACGCGCACCGGCAGCCATCACCGGACAAACCGCAGTCATGGGAGAAGGCCGACCGCGCCCAGGCGGCACTGGAGGGCGCCACGGGACCCGAGCCGCCCGGTCCGCCCGTCTGCCCCGACTGCGGGCTCGCCGGTGAACGGCGTCCCACGTACTACGGCGCCCATGTCCTCCTGGAACCCGGCCTGTCCGCGCCCGCGCACATGGTGCCGGCCTGGCATCGCTGGTACGTCGACTCCAATGGGATCGGGTGGAACAGCCGGGAGGACGAGCCCGAGCCGGGAGCGGTGTGCCGGATCCCGCACCGGATCGCCTGCCCCGGCCTGGAACTGGAGGAGATCGGGCTGTGGCGATGGCTGGACGCGGTGCGCGGGGAGAACGCCCGCCACGCACAGCGCAAGGCGGACGAGGACGCCGTTCCGGGAGCGCTGCCGGACGCGGGCTGAACAAACCGGATGCCCGAAGGGCGGCACCCCGTACACGGGATACCGCCCTTTTGTTTTGCCTGGTCAGGCCAGGTAGAGGCCGTGGCGGGAATTGAACCCACGTACCTCGCTTTGCAGGCGAGTCCCTAAGCCACTCGGGCACACGGCCGGGTCGGGAGCGGGGGGTTGGGCCCCGTTCCGTCTCGGTGAGATGACCGTATGGGCCGGGTGGAGGTCGGCTCAAGGGGAACCGGGGCGCTGCAACGAGGCTGCCATGCTGCGTTCATGAACGGGGGGAGGCGTACGACCAAGGAGGTAGGTCGAGCTCCGACTTCTGACAGGGGTCAATGTCAGTGGCGGACCTTACGCTTGCGGGCATGGCAGCCCTGGAACCCCGCGACGCCGGTGTCGTAGACGAGTGTGTGAGTGCCGGCGCGTCCGAGGGGGAGCGTGTCCTCGGGCGGGCCTATCGGGCGCTCACCGTCGGGATCGTCTCCGTGGTGCTGCTCATCGCCTTCGAGGCGACCGCGGTGGGGACGGCCATGCCCGTCGCCGCCCGGGAACTCGGTGGGGTGGCGCTGTACGCCTTCGCGTTCTCCGGGTACTTCACCACCAGTCTGTTCGGGATGGTGCTCGCCGGGCAGTGGTCCGACCGGCGGGGTCCGCTCGGGGCGTTGGGGAGCGGGATCGCCGCCTTCGGGGCCGGGCTGGTGGTGGCGGGGACCGCCGGGAGCATGTGGGTGTTCATCCTCGGGCGGGCCGTGCAGGGGCTCGGCGGCGGGCTGGTCATCGTCGCCCTGTACGTGGTGGTCGGGCGGGCGTATCCGGAGCGGTTGCGGCCGGCCATCATGGCCGCCTTCGCCGCCTGTTGGGTGGTGCCGTCCATCGTGGGGCCCTTGGCGGCGGGGACCGTGACCGAGCAACTCGGGTGGCGGTGGGTCTTCCTCGGGATACCCGTGCTCGTCCTGCCGCCGCTGGCGCTCGCGCTGCCGCAGATACGGCGGCGGGCCGGTGGAGCCGTGGGGGAGGGGCCCGTGCCCTCCTTCGACCGGCGGCGGATCCGGCTCGCCCTGATGATCTCCCTCGGGGCCGGACTGCTCCAGTACGGCGCCCAGGAGCTGCGGCCCCTCTCCCTCCTTCCCGTCGCGGCCGGGCTCGCGCTGCTCGTGCCCGCCGTGCTCGGGCTGCTGCCGCGCGGGACCTGGCGGGCGGCCCGCGGGCTGCCGTCCGTGGTGCTGTTGCGCGGGCTCGCCGCGGGGGCCTTCATCTCCGCCGAGTCCTTCGTCCCGCTGATGCTCGTCACCGAGCGGGGGTTGAGCCCGACGCTCGCCGGGTTCTCGCTCGCGGCCGCCGGCGGGACCTGGGCGCTGGGGTCGTGGGTGCAGACCCGGGCCTGGGCGGAGCCGTACCGGGAGCGGCTGATGACGGCCGGGATGGTGCTGGTCGCCGGGGCCATCGCCGCCGCGCCCAGTGTGCTCGTGCACTCCGTGCCGGCCTGGACCGTGGCCGTCGCGTGGGGGATCGGGTGCTTCGGGATGGGGCTCGTGGTCTCCTCCACCAGCGTGCTGCTGCTGAAGCTGTCCGCGCCCGAGGAGGCCGGCGCCAACTCCGCCGCGCTGCAGATCTCCGACGGCCTGTGCAACGCGCTGCTGCTCGCGGCCGGCGGTGCCGCCTTCGCGGCGCTCGGCGGGGGAAGCGTCGCGCACACGGTCGGCTCGGCCGGCGGTTCCGCGGCGGGGACCTCGCATCCGGCCGCGTTCGCCGCCGTCTTCCTGCCGATGGCCGTCGTGGCATTGATCGGGGGCTGGGTGACCACGCGGCTGCACGAGCGGCGCCCCGCACAGCCGGCGGCTTGAGTACCGCCCCGCCTCTTCGGATCCCCGCCCCCTAAAACCCCTCGCCCTCCGCCTCTCCCCTTCCTACCCTCACCCCCATGCAGCCCCTCACCCCCGCCCGGCCGGCCGGCCGGTCCACCGTTCTCTCCCTCCCCCTCGACCCTGACCTCCACCGCGCCCTCGCCGACCTCGCGGACGCCACCGGGTGCCGGCCGGAGGACCTCGTGCTGGAGGCCGTACACGAGCGGCTGCGTGCGGAGGAGGCGCGGGTGCGGGAGACCGCCGAGCGGCTGGCCGAAGCCCACGCCGACCTGCTGCGGAGGCTCGGGGAATGAGCACCCGCCCCACCCGGCATCTCACCGTCGCCGAGGTCGCCGACATCGCCCGGATCGCCTTCGGTGGACGCGCCCCCGAGGCCCGCGCGCCGGGGCTGTTCGTCTCCGCCGTGCACCGGCCGCGGGCCCGGATGTTCGGTACGGCCGCCTACGAGGACCTCCACGAGCAGGCCGCCGCGCTGCTGCACGCCCTCGCCACGAACCACCCCCTCGTGGACGGCAACAAACGCGCCGCCTGGCTCGCCGCCGTGACCTTTCTCGCTCTGCACGGCGTGGACCTCGCCGGCTGCGACCAGGAGGCCGCGTACGACCTGGTCATCGATGTCGCCTCCGGCGCGGAGGCCGAGATCGGGGTGATCGCGGAGCGGCTGCGGGCGCTGTGACGTGGGTCCCACCCTGCGCCGCCCCGGCCCCGTTCGAGCGCTGCCGGTGCCGGGCCGCCGGTAGGGTGGCCCGGTTGTCATACGTTGCCGTGCCGAGCCCGACCCCCGAACCCGGAGACCGTGACTACCACCGCCGCCACCTCCACCTCGCACTCGCACCACCTCTCTCCCGCCTTCCCGGGCCGCGCCCCCTGGGGTACCGCCAGCAAGCTGCGGGCCTGGCAGCAGGGGGCGATGGAGAAGTACATCCAGGAGCAGCCGCGCGACTTCCTCGCCGTCGCCACACCCGGCGCCGGCAAGACGACCTTCGCGCTGACCCTCGCCTCCTGGTTGCTGCACCACCATGTCGTGCAGCAGGTGACCGTGGTCGCGCCGACCGAGCATCTGAAGAAGCAGTGGGCGGAGGCGGCGGCGCGGATAGGGATCCGGCTGGACCCCGAGTACAGCGCCGGACCGCTCAGCAAGGACTACCACGGCGTCGCGGTGACGTACGCGGGTGTCGGCGTGCGGCCGATGCTGCATCGCAACCGCAGCGAGCAGCGCAAGACCCTCGTCATCCTCGACGAGATCCATCACGCCGGTGACTCCAAGTCGTGGGGCGAGGCGTGCCTGGAGGCGTTCGAGCCGGCCACCCGCCGTCTCGCGCTCACCGGTACGCCCTTCCGGTCCGACACCAACCCCATCCCCTTCGTGACGTACGAGGAGGGGACCGACGGGATCCGGCGGTCCTCCGCCGACTACACCTACGGCTACGGCTCGGCGCTCGCGGACCATGTCGTGCGGCCGGTCATCTTCCTCTCCTACAGCGGCAACATGCGCTGGCGGACCAAGGCCGGCGACGAGATCGCGGCGCGGCTCGGCGAGCCGATGACGAAGGACGCGATCAGCCAGGCGTGGCGTACGGCCCTGGATCCGCGCGGTGAGTGGATGCCGAGCGTGCTGCGCGCCGCCGACCAGCGGCTCACCGAGGTCAGGAAGTCGATCCCGGACGCGGGCGCGCTCGTCATCGCCTCCGACCAGGACTCGGCGCGGGCGTACGCCAAGCTGATCCGGGAGATCACCGGCAGCAGGGCGACCCTGGTGCTCTCCGACGACGCCGGCGCGTCCAACCGGATCGACGACTTCAGCGGCAGCACCGACCGGTGGATGGTCGCGGTGCGGATGGTGTCCGAGGGCGTCGACGTGCCCCGGCTCGCGGTCGGGGTGTACGCCACCACCATCTCCACCCCACTGTTCTTCGCGCAGGCCGTCGGGCGTTTCGTACGGTCGCGGCGGCGCGGCGAGACCGCGTCCGTGTTCCTGCCGACCGTGCCCGATCTGCTGGGCTTCGCAGGCGAGATGGAGCGCGAGCGCGACCACGCCCTCGACAAGCCCAAGAAGGACGGCGAGGAGGACCCGTACGCCGAGGAGGAGAAGCTCCTCCAGGAGGCGGAGAAGCAGCAGGACGAGGACACCGGCGAGCAGGAGCAGTTCGCGTTCGAGGCGCTGGAGTCCGAGGCCGTCTTCGACCGGGTCATGTACAACGGCGCCGAGTTCGGGATGCAGGCCCACCCGGGGAGCGAGGAGGAGCAGGACTATCTCGGCATCCCGGGGCTCCTGGAACCCGAGCAGGTGCAGTTGCTGCTGCAGAAGCGGCAGGCGAAGCAGATCGCGCACAGCAAGAAGAGGCCTGACACCGAGGCCGATCTGCTGGAGCTGCCGGCCGAGCGGCGGCCCGTCGTCTCGCACAAGGAGCTGATGGAGCTGCGGCGGCAGCTCAACACGATGGTCGGCGCGTACGTCCACCAGAGCGGCAAGCCGCACGGGGTCGTCCACACCGAGCTGCGGCGGGTGTGCGGGGGGCCGGCGAGCGCGGAGGCGACGGCGGGACAGTTGCGACAGCGCATCGCCAAGGTCCAGGAGTGGGCGACCCGGATGAAGTGAGGCCCGCTCCCGGCGGGCTTCCGGCGTGCTCCAGGCGGTCCGACATATCACGGCAAAAGTGCGGCAAATACTAGTAGTCCATACCGGCCATTGACCGGATTCTGGACGTTCTCTTCCGCTCAGCGAACCTGCTTCGCTACTGTCCCGCTACGCACACGCCCCGTGGCAGCGCCGCCGCGGAGCGCAGCCGTGAAGCGACCGGGCCCGGACATGCCGGGCCCCTCTGCCGATCGGCGGCCTCTTCAGCGCGTCACTGACGGGACTCGGTGGCGCATCCGCCGCGACAGGGGCTGCCGACCTCACCACTGAAGGAGTGGGCGTCGTGACCGCGGAGACTTCCCAGACGCTCGACCGGGGCCTGAAGGTCCTCAAGCTGCTGGCCGACACCGACCACGGGCTGACCGTCACCGAGCTCTCCCAGAAACTGGGCGTGAACCGGACCGTCGTGTACCGATTGCTCGCCACGCTGGAGCAGCATGCCCTCGTACGGCGTGATCTCGGCGGGCGAGCCCGGGTCGGCCTCGGGGTGCTGAGGCTGGGCCGCCAGGTGCATCCGCTGGTCCGGGAGGCGGCGCTGCCCGCGCTGCGTTCGCTGGCCGAGGACATAGGGGCGACCGCGCATCTGACGCTGGTGGACGGGGCGGACGCGCTGGCCGTGGCCGTCGTCGAGCCGTCGTGGACGGACTATCACGTGGCGTACCGGGCCGGGTTCCGGCATCCGCTGGACCGTGGGGCCGCGGGGCGGGCGATTCTCGCCGCGCGGCAGAGGCTGGCGGGGGAGCCGGGGTACACGCTCACGCACGGGGAGCTGGAGGCGGGGGCGAGCGGTGCCGCGGCGCCGCTGCTCGGGGTGACCGGGGTCGAGGGCAGTGTGGGTGTGGTGATGCTGGCGGACGCGGTGCCGGAGCGGGTGGGGCCGAGGGTGGTGGACGCGGCGCGGGAGGTGGCGGAGGCGTTGCGCTGACGCCCGCGGGGCGCTGGGGTGCCGGGGGTGCGTACCCGCGGGGTGTGCACCTGAACGGCGGGGTGCACACGCGCGCCGGTTACATTGACCCCGTGCTCTCTCGTCTCACGCGTTTCCAGGCCGTCGCCGTCTGTGCTGTGCCCCTCGTGGGGCTTCTCACGACGGCGGTGTTCGCGCCGCTGCCGTTCTCGGTGGCGCAGCCCGGGATGACGGCGAACGTGCTGGGTGAGAACCAGGGCGCCGAGGTGATCACGATCTCCGGCGCGCCCACCCGGGACACGTCGGGGCAACTGCGGATGACGACGATCGAGGCCACCGGCCCGGACGCCGACGTCCGGCTCGGCGATGTGATCGACGGCTGGTTCCGCACCGACCAGGCGATCATGCCGCGCGACTCGGTCTACCCCAGCGGGCAGTCCACCAAGGAGATCGAGCAGCACAACACCGAGCAGATGGAGGAGTCCCAGGACGCGGCCACCGAGGCCGCCCTGCGCTACCTCGACCGTACGGACGACGGCATCAAGGTCACGCTGAAGCTGTCCGACGTCGGCGGCCCGAGCGCGGGGCTGCTGTTCTCGCTGGGCATCGTCGACAAGCTCGACGGCGACGGGAACGGCGGCGATCTCACCGGCGGCCGCACCATCGCCGGTACGGGCACCATCGACGCGGCCGGAACGGTCGGCGCGGTCGGGGGCGTCGCCCTGAAGACGCAGGCCGCCCGCCGGGACGGGGCGACGATCTTCCTGGTGCCGAAGGACGAGTGCGGCGACGCCAAGTCCGAGCTGCCCAAAGGCCTCCGGCTGATCCCGGTGACCACCCTCAAGGGGGCGGTGAACGCGCTGACCGCCCTGGAGACCGGCAAGGGGTCCGTGCCTAGCTGCTAGGCACCAGGGCGGCCGGCTTGGGCGTGGCCAGCCGCAGTCCCACTTCTACGAGGGTCCAGCCGAGGCGGGTGCGCAGGGCGCGGGGGTGCCGGGCGCCGGCCGCCGACGTGGCGAGACGGTGGGCCGCGGCTAAGGCGTGCAGCTCGGCGGCGCGGGCGTGGTGGAGGGCGAGGTGGGTCTCGGGGGTGATCACCGGGGCGTCTCCTGGTCCGTGGTGAGCGGGAAGGCGTGCGTGTGCAGGCGGACCTGCGCGGTCTCGGCGTCGTCCGCGTCGGCGGAGCGGGCGCGGTACGTCTCGATCAGCTCGTGCATCTTCTGTGTGAGTTCACGGGTGAGCTGAGGAGTCAGCCGTAGCGTCGCGCTGCTCATGTCCCAGGCGCGGTTCCAGTCCTCGGGCCAGGAGGCGCGGTTGCCCAGCCAGGTGGACAGGTCGCGGGTCTGGGTCGTCGCGACCTCGTGCAGATACATGTCCGCCGCTCCGCGTACAGCGGGATCGGCGTCCACGAGCAGCGAGTCGTCGAACAGCAGGCCCCGGTGGGCGGCCTTCCACCACCGCTCCCGGCCCTTGCCCCGCGCGGGATCGTCCTCGACGAAGCCGTGGGCGGCGAGCTGGCGCAGGTGGTAGCTGGTGGCTCCGCTGGACTCGCCCAGCTTCTCGGCGAGTTGGGAGGCGGTGGCGGGACCGCCGTAGCGCAGGGCGTCGAGCAGTTGCATGCGCAGGGGATGCGCCAGCCCCCGCAGGGAGCGCGCGTCGAGTTGACGGACCTGTGGATCCCGAGGCTCGGTCATGCATGCAAAACTACCGTTGCAAAGAACCCTTTGCAACGCCTTCTTTGTAAGTCGGTCTCACCGAAGTCACCCCTCCCCGTCCTCCGCGGCCGCCTGTTCCACCAGCGGGATGATCCGTAGCGGCACCGCGTTCTCCATCACGATCGTCGTCGACGCCCGGACGATCCCCTCGAAGCCGACGACCCGGTCGATGACCCGCTGGAGGTCGGCGTTGGAGCGGGCCACCAGTCGGCACAGCATGTCCCCGCTGCCGGTGGTGGTGTGCAGTTCCAGGACCTCCGGGACGGTGGTGAGGTGGGCCCGTACGTCCGGACCCTGACCCTGCCGGATCTGGAGCGTGGCGAAGGCCGTCACGGGGTACCCGATGGCCGCCGGGTCCACCTCCGGGCCGAAGCCCCGGATGACCCCGCTCGACTGGAGCCGGTCCAGACGGGCCTGCACGGTCCCCCGGGCCACCCCCAGCCGCCGCGACATCTCCAGCACCCCGATCCTCGGCTCCCGTGCCAGCAGCACGATGAGCCGCCCGTCCAGATGATCGATCGCCACGCCCGCCTCCGAGATGGTCACCCTGTACGCAAAGCCCGCCGAAACCCTCGTACCACTGAACAGACTGTCCAGCCGAGAAGCGAACTGTTGCGCACCTTGCGCCCCGGAGTGAGGCTTCCGCTATGACGCAGACCACACACCACGCTCCCGAGACCGCCCGGCAGGCCGACCCCTTCCCGGTCAGGGGAATGGACGCGGTCGTGTTCGCCGTGGGCAACGCCAAACAGGCCGCCCACTACTACTCCACCGCCTTCGGCATGAAGCTGGTCGCCTACGCGGGCCCGGAGACCGGCAGCCGTGAGACCGCGTCGTACGTGCTCACCAACGGCTCGGCCCGGTTCGTCCTCACCTCCGTCGTCAAGCCGGCCACCACCTGGGGCCACTTCCTCGCCCGGCACGTGACCGAGCACGGCGACGGCGTCGTCGACCTCGCCCTCGAGGTCCCGGACGCGCGCGCCGCGTACGCCTACGCCGTCGAGCACGGCGCCCGCTCCGTCGCCGAGCCGTACGAGCTGAAGGACGAGCACGGCACGGTCGTGCTCGCCGCGATCGCCACCTACGGCGAGACCCGCCACACCCTCGTCGACCGCTCCGGCTACGACGGCCCCTACCTCCCGGGCTTCGTCGCCGCCGACCCGATCGTCGAACCCCCAGCCCAGCGCACGTTCCAGGCGATCGACCACTGCGTCGGCAACGTCGAGCTCGGCCGGATGAACGAATGGGTCGC
This sequence comes from Streptomyces sp. NPDC005820, assembly GCF_040630255.1. NCBI lineage: Bacteria > Bacillati > Actinomycetota > Actinomycetes > Kitasatosporales > Streptomycetaceae > Streptomyces > Streptomyces sp. NPDC005820. The sequence goes on along the minus strand of NZ_JBEXXE010000033.1, from coordinate 12,175 downwards.
CTTCTACAACAGGGTCATGGGCTTCACGAACATGAAGGAGTTCGTGGGCGACGACATCGCCACCGAGTACAGCGCGCTGATGTCGAAGGTCGTCGCCGACGGCACGCGCAAGGTCAAGTTCCCGATCAACGAGCCCGCGATCGCCAAGAAGAAGTCCCAGATCGACGAGTACCTGGAGTTCTACGGCGGCGCCGGCGTCCAGCACATCGCGCTCAACACGAACGACATCGTGCAGACCGTGCGCACCATGCGCGCGGCCGGGGTGCGGTTCCTCGACACGCCCGACTCGTACTACGACACCCTCGGCGAATGGGTCGGCGACACCCGGGTGCCCGTGGAGACCCTGCGCGAGCTGAAGATCCTCGCCGACCGCGACGAGGACGGATATCTCCTCCAGATCTTCACCAAGCCGGTGCAGGACCGCCCTACGGTGTTCTTCGAGATCATCGAGCGCCACGGATCGATGGGCTTCGGCAAGGGCAACTTCAAGGCCCTGTTCGAGGCGATCGAGCGTGAGCAGGAGAAGCGGGGCAACCTGTAGTCACTGCGACAGGGCCCCCGCCGAAAGCGAGGGTGGACCGTGGCCGACCGTTTCGACCTGGCCGTACCGGCCGTGAGCTGGCTGGCCGGCAAGGCCCTGCGGGAGGGCACGGTCCTGCAGTCCTTCGCCTTCGACGAGAGCCACAAACACCTCTATGTCCTCCAGGTCCGCAAGGGTGGCGAGGCGGCCGGCGACCTGTGCCTCAACCGCCTCGACCACCAGGGAAATCCGCTCGGCCACATGTATCTCCAGGGCTTCGGGCACGGCGTCAGCATGGGCGTGCAGAACGCCCCCGACGGCACCGTCTGGATCTGGACCGAGGCCGCGTCCAAGAACGGCTACGGCCAGGGCGTCACCCGCTTCCGCTTCGTCTCCGGCGCCGTCCGCACCACCGACGACGTCAAGGTCCGCAAGCCGATACCCGGGTCCACCAACAACCAGCCCTCGGTCTGCATGACCTCCAAGCGCCTCTCCGTCCGCTACCGCATGGACGGCAAGCCCCGCTACCGGGTCTGGGACCTGGAGTCCTTCGTCGACCGCGACTACGACGACCCGGTCGCCGACTTCGCCCAGACCGGCGCCCACCCCGACCCGGAGATCCCCTTCCAGGGGTACGCGCTGCACGGCGACCACGTCTACCAGCTCGCCGGCACCGCCTACGACGCCCTGACGAACCCCCCGGCCAAGAAGGGCAACGCCTACCTCTCCTGCCTCGACGTCCGCACCGGCAAGCTCCTCCAGCGCACCCGCACCGGCGCCGGCCAGACCCTCACCTACCGCGAACCCGAGGGCCTCGCCGTCCGAGGCTCCCGCCTCTACCTGGGCTTCGCCTCCGGCACGGCCGGAGCCCGCCGCTTCTCCCTCTACTACAAGGCCGCGAAGAAGACGTCGTAGCGCTCATGGAGCTCATGGCGCTCACAGCGCGCTCAGGACTCCGGCAGCGGCTCGTCCGGCACCTCGCCCAGGCCCGCCAGCGCGGCCCGGGCCGTCCGGGCGTGCAGCGGGGAGAAGTACGGGTTCAGCCGCAGTGCCTCCGTGAGATGGCGGCGGGCGTTCGCCGTCCGCTTGAGCGCCCGTTCGACCATGGCCCGGTGGTAGGAGTACGGCGCGCTCAGCACCGCCCCGCCGTGCACCCGGTCGGTGGCGATCGCGGCGTACTTCAGCGCCTCCCGGTCCGCACCGGCCCGGTGCAGCGCCCAGCCCAGCGCGTCCGCGACCGCGACGCCCGGCCGGCGCTCCCACTCGGCCCGCAGCCGCCGTACCGCCGACGCCGGATCGCCGTGGTCCGCCTCGAACAGCCCGAGCACCAGCGCCCCGTCCACCCCGCCCGCCGCGTCCCGGCGCACCCGCTCCCGCAGCAGCGCGTACTGCTCGCGCGCCTCGCGGCCCCGCCCCAGCGACTCGTACAGCTCGCCCAGTTCCAGCGCGTACTGCGGCAGCGGCTGCCCGGCGAGCGCCTCGCGGTACGCGGTCAGCGCCTGCGCGGTCCGGCCCAGCGCCGCCAGCGCCCGCCCCTGCCCCGCCCGCGCCGCCCACTGGTCCGGGTCCAGCCGCAGAGCCGCCCGGAAATGGCTCAGCGCGCTCTCCCGCTCCCCGCGTTCGAAGGCCAGCTGCCCGCCCCGCTCCAGCCACGCCGCCTCCTCGGCGGGGGAGGCGGCCCAGGCCGCCGCGTCGGCCAGCGCGGCCTGCGCGTCCTCCCGGAGGCCCTGCTCCCAGTACACGCCCGCCGCCCGCGCCAGCACCGCCGGACCCGACCGCAGCTTGCGCAGCCGCTCCAGCGCCGCGCGGGCCTTCTTGTGGTCGCCGAGGCCCAGGTACGCGTCGACGAGCTGTCCGTACGTCGTCCAGCGCCCCGGCGCCGCCCTGCGCGCGGCCTCCGCCCACTCCAGCGCCGCTCCGTGATCCCGCCGCGCGTTGGCCAGCGATGCCAGCCCGTCCAGGGCCTCGGCGTTGCCCTTCGGCCGCACCTTCAGCGAGGTCCGCAGCGCCCGCTCGGCCTTCGGATAGAGGACGTCCGCCCCGGCGGTGCGCCGCCCCTGCTCGACGTACGCCGCCCCGAGCACCGCCCATGACACCGCGTCCCGGGGATGCTCGCGCACCCGGCTCTCCCGCTCCCCGATCAGCTCCGCCAGCCCGGGCAGCGCCGCCGGCACCCCCGCTTCCACCGCCGCGCCCGCCTGCGCCCCCGCAGCGGGCGCCGCCGCCCCGCGCCCCGGCCGCTCCCCGGGCACACACAGCAGCACCGCCCCGCCGGCCAGCACCAGACCCCCGACGAGCGCGCCGAGCGGCGCCCGCCGCCGGTACCACGGGACGACCCTCGTGCCTCCCCGCGCGGTGTTCTCCTCATGTCGTACGACGCTGTCCATGGCGCTCACTGTGCGCCCGCCCCGGGGCCGCGCCCGGGCAGGTGACGGCCCCCGGGGACGGGGTTCACACCGATGGCCCCGGGTGCGAACCTGTGATCATGAGCCGTATCGAAGCGCCACGCGACGAGGTCACGGGCAACCTCGCCGACCGTCTGCTCGCCGGCCTGCCCGCCGACGCCGTCCTCACCGACCCCGACGTCACCGCCTCGTACGCCAACGACATGGCGAGCTTCTGCCCGGCCGGCACCCCGGCCGTCGTCGTGCTGCCCCGCACGGTCGAACACGTCCAGCACGTCATGCGCACCGCCACCGAGCTGCGGCTGCCCGTCGTCCCGCAGGGCGCCCGCACCGGCCTGTCCGGCGCCGCCAACGCCACCGACGGGTGCATCGTGCTGTCGCTGACGAAGATGGACCGCATCCTGGAGATCAGCCCGGTCGACCGCATCGCCGTCGTCGAACCGGGCGTCGTCAACGCCGCGCTCTCCCGCGCGGTCGGCGAACACGGTCTGTACTACCCGCCCGACCCCTCCAGCTGGGAGATGTGCACGATCGGCGGGAACATCGGCACGGCCTCGGGCGGGCTGTGCTGTGTGAAGTACGGGGTGACGGCCGAGTACGTCCTCGGCCTCGACGTCGTCCTCGCCGACGGGCGGCTGATGTCCACCGGCCGGCGCACCGCCAAGGGCGTCGCCGGGTACGACCTGACCCGGCTGTTCGTGGGCTCCGAGGGCTCGCTCGGCATCGTCGTACGGGCGGTGCTGGCCCTCAAACCGCAGCCGCCGGGGCAGCTCGTGCTGGCGGCGGAGTTCCCGTCGGCGGCCGCCGCCTGCGACGCGGTCTGCAGGATCATGGCCGGCGGGCATGTGCCGTCCCTGCTGGAGCTGATGGACCGCACGACCGTCAAAGCGGTCAACGAGCTCACCCGCATGGGCCTGCCGGAGACCACCGAGGCCCTGCTCCTGGCCGCCTTCGACACCCCCGACCCGGCCGCCGACCTCGCCGCGCTGGGGGCCCTGTGCGAGGCGGCCGGCGCCACCCAGGTGGTCCCCGCGGACGACGCGGCGGAGTCCGAACTCCTCCTCCAGGCCCGGCGTTCGTCCCTCGTCGCCCTGGAGGCGGTCAAGGGCACCACGATGATCGACGACGTGTGCGTGCCCCGCTCCCGCCTCGGCGACCTGATCGAGGGCGTGGAACGCATCGCGGACAAGCACCGCCTGACCATCGGCGTCGTAGCCCACGCCGGGGACGGCAACACCCACCCCACCGTCTGCTTCGACGCCCAGGACCCCGACGAGTGCCGGCGCGCCCGCGAGTCCTTCGACGAGATCATGGCCCTCGGTCTGGAACTCGGCGGCACCATCACCGGCGAACACGGCGTGGGCGTCCTGAAGAAGGAGTGGCTGGCGCGCGAGATCGGCCCGGTGGGGCTGGAGATGCAGCGGGCCGTCAAGCAGGTGTTCGACCCGCTGGGGATCCTCAACCCGGGCAAGCTGTTCTGATCTCCACGCAGGGGCCCGCGCAGGGGCCCGCGCTCGGGCCCGCTCACTGGGCGAGCAGCTCGGCCAGACCCTCGTCCAGGCCGAGCTGCTCGCCCTCGGTGCCCGGCGGCACCGCCCGCAGCGTCCGCTCCAGCCAGGCCGACACCTGTGCCGTCGGCGCCTCGAGGAGCGCGTCGCCGTCGGGGGAGCTGAGCGCCATCAGCACGACACTGCGCCCCTCCGACTTCGTCGGCCACACCCGTACGTCCCCGTGCCCACAGGGCCGGAACACCCCCTCCACCAGCAACTCCCGGGCGAACGTCCAGTGGACGGGGTGCTCCGAGTTGATGTGGAAGGTGACATGCACGGCGAACGGGTCGTCGCTGCGGTAGCCCAGCCGGGCCGGGACGGGGATGCTGCGCTCCGGCGACAGGATGAGCTGGAGCTCCAGTTCGCGCTCCACCACGGTGTGATGCATGGTCGTTCTCCTCTCCGTACGGATGTGTACGGAGGGAGAGAGCGGTAGGGATGCGGAGCATTACGCGGGTCGGAGAACTTTTTTCGCGAGTTCGGTCGGCTGATCTCTTGTGATCTCTGGGCGGACGGTTCCGAACGTGTGAAGCGTGTGCACGGGGTTGCCCGGAAAGGGGTGGGTACGGCGGGACTGGCGGTGGGGGTTGCGTCCGTCTGATAGATGTGGATGCCCCCATCCCACCTCGAGCAGATACGGGACGACGGACATGAGCGCCCCAACCCCGGCCCCCGGCGACGACAGGCCCCGCGAGGGGTATTACCCGGACCCGTCCATCCCCGGATACGTCCGGTACTGGAACGGCTCCGCCTGGGTACCGGGCACCAGCCGCCCGGCCCCGTCGGACGGTACGCCGCTCACGCCTCCGGCCTCCCCCGTGGAGGAGACCGGCCCGCACTTCTTCGACGAGGATCCCGACCCGGCCGACCAGGTCGGCGGCGGCCGTCCCGAGCCCGCCTCGGCCTGGGGCGCCGACCGCTCCCACCAGTCCGGCTTCGGCGGCGACCAGGACCGCAGGGTGTCCTGGGGCGCACCCCAGGGCACCGACCCGAGGGCCCAGGCCCAGCCGGGGGTGCCGGGGGTGCCGGGACAGGGGCCGGCGCAGTACGGCACCGCCGCTGCCCCGGGGGTTCCGGGGCAGGGCGGTCCGGGATCCCCGACGCAGCCCGACGGCTGGTCCGCCCGCACGGACGGCACGGCGACGATTCCCCCGGCGGAGCCGGAGACCGGCGACGTGGCGTCGGGCGGCACCTTCGTCTTCCGCCGCCCCGGCGCGAGGGACGCGGGCGTCGGCGCCGGCGCGCCAGGAGCCGCCGGCGCCGGCACCGCCAAGCCCGGCTTCGGCGCCGGCAAGGCGGCCGCCGAGCGAGCGGCCGCCGCCCAGGCGGGGCAGGCGGGGCAGGCGCAGGGCACCCCCGGCCTCCAGGGCCCGCCCGCACAGGCCTCCGCCCAACAGGGCACGGCCCAGCAGGCCTCCGCCCAGCAAGGTCCGTCCGCCCAGATGCCCGCCCAGCAGGGCCCGTCCGCCCAGATGCCCGCCCAGCAGGGCCCGGCCGGGCAGGCCCTCGCTCACCAGGGCCCGCCCGCGCAGAGCCCCGCCCCGCAGGGCGGCCCGCTCCCGCAGGGCGGCCCGCTCCCGCAGGGCCCCAGCGCCTCCCCGCAGGGCGGCCCGGCCCCGCAGGGCGGCCCCCTCCCGCAGGGCCCCAGCGCCTTCCCGCCCGCCGCCGGGCAGGCGGGTGGGCTTCCCGGAGCGCCCCAGGCCGCGCCGGGCGTCCCGCAGCAGTCCGCGCCCGCCCAGGCATCCGCTCAGGCCGCCGCCCAGGCCTCCGCCCCCATGGCCGCCGGCCCCGGTGGGGGACAGTCCTCGTGGGCGCAGCAGGTGCACCGGCTGGCGGGGGCCGATGAGCAGCCCGTGTCCTGGAAGCCGCCCGTCGAGGACATCTTCCAGGCGGCCGCCCGCCGGCAGGCCGCGGCCCGGCCCGCGGGGCTCGGCAAGCGGTTCGCGGCCCGTCTGGTCGACACCCTCGTCCTCGCCGCCGTCACCTCGGCCGCCGCCGTACCGCTCGGCGTGAAGGCCCTCGACCACGTCAACGAGAAGATCGACGAGGCCGAGCTCACCGGACGGACCGTCACGGTGTGGCTGCTGGACGGCACGACGTCCGTGTACCTCGGCATCGTCCTCGCCGTCCTGCTGGTCTTCGGGATCGTGTACGAGGCCCTGCCGACCGCCAAGTGGGGGCGCACGCTGGGCAAGAAGCTGCTCGGTCTCCAGGTGCGGGACATCGAGGGCCACGAGCCGCCGGCCTTCGGCGCCGCCCTGCTCCGCTGGCTCGTCTACAGCGTGCCCGGGCTGCTCGTGATCGGGGTCGTGGGCGTCGTATGGGGCGTGTTCGACCGGCCGTGGCGCCAGTGCTGGCACGACAAGGCCGCCCACACGTTCGTGGCCGGCTGACCCGTCGGCCGAGACCGCCGGCCGACACCCGTACGGCCGCTCGCCGGATGCGGTGGTCCGGGCCGCGGGTTCCACTCGGGCCATGACCACCGAACCGCCCCCCGGCTCCGGCGGCCCGCCGGAGGACGACCCGCTCCGGAAACACCCCCCACAGGAGCCGCCGCGGGAGCCGCCACGAGAGCCGCCCCGGGGCTCGCCGTACGACGCGCCGTACGACGGGGAGCCGCCCCCGCCGTACTCGGGCGGCGGCGGCCCGTACGGCGGTCAGGGCGGTGACGCCTACGGCGGTTACCCGGCCGATCCGCTCGCCGGGATGCCGCCGCTCGCCGAGAGCGGCAGGCGCACGCTCGCCCGGATCATCGACATGGTGCTGGTGTACATCGTGGTCGCGCTGCTGGTGTGGGCCTTCCGGGTCGACCAGTACACGGTCGACGCCGACAAGATCGAGTTCGGCAAGACCCTCGGACGCGAGATCATCACGGCCGTCCTCTACGTCGCGTACGACACGATCCTGATCGCCCGGACCGGCCAGACCCTCGGCAAGAAGTGGTTCGGCATGCGGGTCGCCAACCTGGACGACGGCTCCACGCCCTCCGTGCAGACCTCGCTGGTCCGCGCCCTGGTGCTGTGGATCCCGTTCGCGTTCTGCTGCGCCTGTGTGTGGACGGCGGTCTGCGGCGGCTGGAGCTACTTCGACAAGCCGTACAAGCAGGGCCTGCACGACAAGGCGGCCAAGACGGTGGTGGTGGGCCTCGGTTGACCTGCCGGGGCACGGTCCCGGGGCACGAAGGAGGGCCCGGGTCGTCAGGCCCGGGCCCTTCCTTCACGCCGTTCGGTCAGGGGGCCGGTTCCCGGACGGGCTCGGGCGCGGCGGCCACGGAGGCGGGTACGGGCACCGGCACCGGCTCGGGCACCGCCTGCTCCGGCCGTGGTTGCGGCGCGGGGGCGGGCGACGACCGCGTCACCGGCACCGTCAGGGCGACGAGCACGCCGAGCGCGAGCGCGGCGACGGCGACGACGGCGATCCCGGGTCCCGAACTCGTCTGTGACAGCAGCAGCATGGCGAGCGTCGAGAAGATGACGGTGCAGGAACCGTACGTGAGCTGTGCGACAGTCGGACGAGGCATGGCAATCGTGTCCTCGGAAGCGGGGGAGATCTCGACTCTATTGGCCTGCATGCCCGAGTGGAACGAACGGTAAGCGTGACCTAACCCACGGTGCCGGTGCACAGGGGGCGCACGGAGTCATGGCGTCCAGCAAGTGGACGGTCCCGCGCGCCTGTTCGGGTTACAGTCATGTGTCCGTAATGCGAACACCGGCTCTCAATAATGCACTTGATCTGTCCAAGTCAAGGTCTGTCTTTTCTCGTAAACCAGTAGTCAAATGGCGTCACTTGACTACACGCGTATAACAGCGCGCGGACCTTCCTTGACAGGGATCCCCCCTTTTCCGCGCGTACGGGCGCGTTAGGGGAGGACATCAAGTGACCAGTAGATCCTGGACGTTCAGAACGGCCGCGACGGTCGTCGCCCTTGCGGCGGCCTCGACGACGTTCACCACGTTCGCCGTGGCGCAGGCCGCGGAGCGTGGCACGGGCGCGGCGGTGGACCGGCAGGACCCGCAGCCGGCCAAGGCCAAGGAGCACGACTTCGACGGCCCGCTCAGCAAGACCCAGGAGGCGCAGCGCGAGGAGGCCCTCAAGCAGGTCATCTCCGGCGAGGCCACCGTCAAGGACCGCGACGGCTCCAAGGTGGTCAAGCTCGCCAGCCGCAAGGGCGACAGCAAGTACGTCGAGCTCGGCCGCGAGAAGACCGACAAGATCTTCACGATCCTGGTCGAGTTCGGCGACCAGGTCGACCCCCGCTACGGCGGCACCACCGGCCCGCTGCACAACCAGATAGCCGCGCCGGACCGCACGAAGGACAACTCCACGGCCTGGCAGGCGGACTACAACCAGGCGCACTTCCAGGAGCTGTACTTCGGCACCGGCAAGAAGACCGAGTCGCTGAAGAAGTACTACGAGAAGCAGTCCTCGGGCCGCTACTCGGTCGACGGCGAGGTCACGGACTGGGTCAAGGTCCCCTACAACGAGGCCCGCTACGGCTCCAACGACGCCCCGACCGGCGCCTGGTACGCGGTCCAGGACGGCGTCAACGCCTGGGTCGCCGAGCGCGAGGCCGCCGGTGCCACGGCCGCCGAGATCAAGGCGGAGCTGGCCGGGTTCGACCAGTGGGACCGCTACGACTACGACGGCGACGGCAACTTCAACGAGCCCGACGGCTACATCGACCACTTCCAGATCGTGCACGCCGGCGAGGACGAGTCCGCGGGCGGCGGCGCGCAGGGCGCGGACGCCATCTGGGCCCACCGCTGGTACGCCTTCGGCACCGACGCCGGCTCCACCGGCCCGGACACCGTCAAGCTCGGCGGCACCCAGATCGGCGACACCGGTATCTGGGTCGGCGACTACACCATCCAGCCGGAGAACGGCGGCCTGGGCGTCTACGCCCACGAGTACGGCCACGACCTCGGCCTGCCGGACGAGTACGACACCTCCGGCGGCGGCGAGAACTCCACCGGCTTCTGGACCCTGATGTCCTCCGGTTCCTGGCTCGGCACCGGCAAGGACTCCATCGGCGACCTGCCCGGCGACATGAACGCCTGGGACAAGCTGCAGCTGGGCTGGCTGGACTACGACGTCGCCTTCGCCGGCAAGAAGTCCACCCACAAGCTGGGCGTCGCGGAGTACAACACCAAGAACGCCCAGGCGCTCGTGGTGCAGCTGCCGGAGAAGACGGTCACCACCGAGGTCGTCGCCCCGGCGCAGGGCTCCACCCAGTGGTGGAGCGGCAGCGGCGACGACCTGCGCAACACGCTGACCCGCACGGTCGACCTGACCGGCAAGACCTCCGCGTCCCTCACCCTGGACGGCTGGTGGGACATCGAGCAGGACTACGACTACCTGTACACCGAGGTCTCCACCGACGGCGGCGCCAGCTACACCCCGATCGACGGCACCCTGGCCGACGGCACCGCCATCCCGCGTGACGGCAGCGACAAGCCCGCCCTCACCGGCACGGTGGCCTCGTACCAGAAGCTGACGTTCCCGCTGGACGCCTACGCGGGCAAGCAGATCAGCCTGCGCTTCCGTTACGCCACCGACGGCGGCGTGGCCCAGAAGGGCTTCGCGGCCGACGAGATCACGGTGACCGCCGACGGCGCGACCCTGTTCTCCGACAACGCGGAGGCCGCGGACGCCGCTTGGACCGCCAACGGCTTCTCCCGCATCGGCTCGGCCATCACGGACGACTACGCCCAGTACTACATCGCCGAGAACCGCCAGTACGTGTCGTACGACAAGACCCTCAAGGTCGGCCCGTACAACTTCGGCTTCTCGACGACCCGTCCGGACTGGGTGGAGCACTACGCGTACCAGAACGGTCTGCTGATCTGGAAGTGGGACACCTCCCAGGCGGACGACAACACCAGCGCCCACCCGGGTGAGGGCCTGATCCTCCCGATCGACTCGCACCCGACCCCGTTGAAGTGGTCGAACGGCACGCTGATGCGCAACCGCGTCCAGTCCTTCGACTCCACCTTCAGCCTCTACCCGACGGACGCGATCACGCTGCACAACGCGGACGTGGCGACCAAGATCAAGTCCCGTCCGGGCGTCCCGGTCTTCGACGACCGCAAGTCGACCTACTACGACGCCACGAACCCGCTCGCGGGCGTCAAGGTCACTGACACCAACACCTCCATCAAGATCGTCAGCGAGCCCAAGGACGGCTCGACGATCACGGTGAAGGTCGGTCCCGCGGCGAAGTGATCTAAGAAACCGCAGGTCAGAAGCGTATCGGCGGCAACCCCTTGGCGGGTTGCCGCCGGTCGTGTTTAGGTGCCTCCTGTGACTCCGTTATTGACGCCGACCGCTGTACCGACTCGCACGGGGGTGTGACCGCATGGCCGCAGGAGGCTTCTGCAAGCTGCCGAACGGCAGGGTCGTGGTGGCCCTGAACCTGCCCAGTCCGACCGCCGCGGACCCGGACGCCGCCGTCCGCGTCCTCGTCCACGCCCAGAACCGGGCCAGGGCCCTGACCAGGCTCCGCAACCTCGGCCTGCGCGCCGTCTACCTCCGCGGCAACGCGGCCCCACCGACCCCCGACGAGATCACGGCCGTCCTCCACCACCCGGACGGCCTCATCTGGCGCACGACCCCCGACAACGCTGTTCCGGCGACGGTCCCCGAACTCTGGAGACCGATCAGAGCACTGCTCCGGGGAGCGGCAGCCTAGGACCGCCCCGGGACCCCGTCGGCGATACTTCATGGCTGTGACAAGCGAAAACACGTCGGCGGCCAGACCGTCCCAGCCCCCTGCCCGTCGTCAGATCCAGTCCTGGCAGGAGGCCGAGCACAACGCCGCGGCCTGGATGCGGCACTGGGGGTACGCGGACGCACGGGCCCGGCCCGGCGGCAGCGACGGCGGGGTCGACGTACGGTCGCGCCGGGCGCTGGGGCAGGTCAAGTACCAGGGGGCGGCCGTGGGCCGGCCCGAGCTGCAGCGCCTGTTCGGGGCCCGCGGCCGGGCGCTGGAGAAGGACCTGCTCTTCTTCACGGGCAGCAGCTACGCCGCCACCGCGATCGAGTACGCCGCCGAGAACGGCATCGCCCTGTTCGTCTACGGCCTGGACGGCTCGACGACCCCGGTCAACGCCCCGGCCCGCCGGATCGCCACGGCACCGGCCCCGGCCCCGATACCCCCGACGGCGCCCACGCCGATCCCCGTCGCCGCCCCTCCCCGCCGGGAGAGCCGTCCCGGCACCGGCCGGATCGTGCTCGGGCTCGTCCTGACCGCCGTCGCGCTGTTCCTCCCCGGCGGCGAGGACTTCGACCCCCGCCCGAACCGGACCCTGGTAACACTGCTGATGCTGGTCGTCCCCGCCGTCCTGACCGTCTCGGGCCTGAGGGAGAAGTCCCACCGCCGCTACTGGCCGACCGGGCTGGGCCTGTTCCTGCTGGACCTCGCGGTGGGCTGGCTCGGCAACGCGCGGCTGTGGCGCGGCGACACCGCCGACGACCTGGTGCCCGCCACGCCGACCGTCCTGGCCCTCACGGCCGCGACCCTCCTGCTCCGCTGGAACAAACGCCCCCGCGTGCCCTAGGGCCTGTCGTTTGGATCATGCCGCGCGTCGCGGGGTGCGGCACGCGCGTCTGCGGCGTTGTCGTCGGTTGCCGACTCCCCCACTCTCGGCTGCGCTCGAGCGGGGGGACCCCCATCGCGTCGCCGCCCTCCTCCGCCTTGCAGC
>NZ_JBEXXE010000032.1:0-135185 GCF_040630255.1 Streptomyces sp. NPDC005820 | reverse complement strand
CCCGACCGGCAACGAGCCGAGACTTCCGCGACAGCAGCGATCTCATGTCTGACCAGCGGAATCCACACACGAGGTTCGGAAAGAGAACGACCTCTCAGCGGGGTGACTCGTCATCATCGGCTCGTCGCTTGAGTGCGCTTGCTGTCGCAGGCCATCTCCCTGAGCGCAGCTACAACGGGATCAAAGACCGCCAGCCGCTTGGGGACCCGAACCGCTGACGCGTCCGCTTTGGCCTCTCGCTCCGGGTATCGGGATGCGGGCCAACCGGACGTGTCCTTCGGTGAGGAGCCGTTCGACCAACTCGGGAGCTTTCGCTCGCCGTACGGCCTCGAAGTCTCGGCGGGGACGGACGGCTGACCGCGGTCGGCGGGCGCCGCTTCGCAGGGATCACCTCCGGCCCACACCGCACAGGCCTCCTGGGACTTACTGCTGGGGCGCCGCGAGCGTCGAGCGGTCCTCGACGTGTTACCGATTCTGGCCGGCCCGAAGATGCTTTGAGCTGCCAAAACAGCTGCCTGACCGCCATCGGAACGAGCGTCAGATGAACCTCACGAGCGTCATTTCAGCGTCAAGGTTCGACGCCGTTCCGCCGCGAACCCCCACTGCGGATTCGCGCAATCCCCAACCGAGCCAGCTCCTCCCACCCATGCACGATCGGCCGATCCCCTGACTGGCTGTATGGTCCGACCGGTTCAGCCATGCTTCCCAAGGGGGTCGCCCCTGCCGCGCTCTTCGCCGGCACGGGACCGCGGCCACAGATCCACGCGGTCGCCCCCCCCCCGTTACCGTCTTCGTGGCTCCGCAATGGGGCCTCCGGCCTTCGGGTCCGGCATGACTTCCCCCTCCTGTTGTCGATGATCCGGGGGGTGGTGTCACCGGGTCCGAAGGCATCGACGGACCGCTGATGAGGGGCTTGAGCACCGGCTTCACCCGAGCCGGAAGAGCTCTCCGTAACGTGGATGTGGCAGCTCGGTGCCCTGCCAGGGCCGGACGAAAGCGTGATGGAGGGGCCTGCACGTGATCGACACCGGCGACATCGACGTCTTCCTCGGCCTGGACGTCGGCAAGGGCGAACACCACGCCACCGCCATCACCCCGGCAGGGAAGAAGGCCTTCGACAAACGCCTGCCCAACACCGAGCCCAAGCTCCGCGAGCTGTTCGCGAAACTCCAGGCCAAGCACGGAACGGTGCTGGTCATCGTCAACCAGCCGGCCTCGATCGGAGCTCTGCCGCTGGCGGTCGCGCGGGACACGGGCTGCCCGGTCGCCTACCTGCCCGGGCTGACGATGCGGCGGATCGCCGACCTCTACCCGGGCGAGGCCAAGACCGACGCGAAGGACGCGTTCATCATCGCCGACGCCGCCCGCGCGATGCCGCACACGCTGCGGGTGATCGACAGTGAGGACGAGACGATCGCCGAACTGGAGATGATCGCGGGCTTCGACGACGACCTGGCCGGCGAAGCCACCCGGGTCGCCAACCGGCTGCACGGCCTGCTGACCCAGATCCATCCCTCGCTGGAACGGGTCCTGGGACCGCGGTTGCAGCACCCGGCCGTCCTCACACTGCTGCAACGGTTCGGGTCCCCGGCTCAGATCCGCAAGGCCGGCCGCCGACGGCTGGTCACCCTGCTGCGGCCGCAGGCCCCGCGGATGGCCGAACGGCTTGTCGATGAGATCTTCGCCGCGCTGGACGAGCAGACCGTGACGGTCCCGGGAACCGAAGCGGCCGCGCTGATCGTCCCGAGCCTCGCCGCCTCTCTCACAGCAGTCCTCGACCAGCGCAGGCTGCTGGCCGGGCGGATCGAGGAACTGCTGGAGGCTCACCCTCTTTCGAAGGTCCTGATGTCGATGCCGGGAGTCGGCGTCAGGACCGGAGCCCGCATCCTGATCGAGGTCGGCGACGGCAGCACCTTCCCGACCGCCGGCCACCTCGCCGCCTACGCCGGACTCGCCCCCGCAACCCGCAGTTCCGGGTCCTCGATCCGCGGAGAACAGCCCTCCAGGAGAGGAAACAAGCAGCTCAAACGGGCCTTCTTCCTCTCCGCGTTCGCCGCCCTCGGCGACCCGGCCTCCCGGGCCTACTACGACAAGAAAATCGCCCAGGGCAAGCACCACACCCAAGCCCTGCTCTGCCTCGCCAGACGCAGAGCCGACGTCCTCTTCGCAATGCTCCGCGACGGAACCTTCTACGAACCGCAGCCGTCTGCCTCAGCTGCCTGACCTACGGGTCTGCGAGGAGAACGACTCGATCGGCCTCGACATCAAAGCCGAGCACTGGATGGCCATAGTGGCCTTCCGGGTCCATCAGCACGGGCTTGTTCAGCCGCCTTCCGATCTCTCGCAGGAAGCCGCAGAACACATCAAGCCGATCCTGGCCCTGCAACTCCCGCAGGTCGACGTCAAAGTCGACTTCGTCGTCGGCATAGAACCGGAAGATCGCCAGCACATCGGCAGTCGGCCAGACCCGCAGGTTCGGGCACTCGGCGTCCGCCGGGCGGCCCAGCACGGCCTCCGCCCGGGGCACCGGAAGCACCGTCTCTCCCTGGGAGTACTGGCACTTCCAGCCCTTCTCCGCGACAAGATCGAGGACCGTCTGCCAGTCCTGCACCGAGGCGTCCGGGACACGCATGTCCGGCAACGACCCCATCAAGTCCGGGTCGAAGAAGGAACTCACGTCATCCCACAGCAGATCAGCCACCCCGCCATGCTGCCCGGCTCCCCGACCCAACGCACCCCCGTTTCCCTTGACCAAAGTCATAGGGGCACCCCCCCCGACGCCGCACCGCTCCCGACGCGCACGCCGGACCAGTCGGTCCTGATCGGCAACTCGATCCGTACCACATACCGAGAGTTCGTCCGGCCGGCCCTGCTTTTGGCTCATCCGCACCGAGTCCACACACGCGAACAGTTGATCGAGCACGTGTGGGGTCACACGCAAATGGGGCACGGACGAGGCACCGTCGACGTGCACGTCGCACGTCTGCGCCGAAAGCTGGGCTCGGCACACCGGCAGCGGATCGTCACCGTGCGGCGCGCGGGGTACAAGTGCGTGCCCGTCCCCATGCCGCCCCGCCCGGGGCGGTTCCACAATCGGGACAACCAGTCAGTGGTACGTCATCCAGGCCAGCGGGCGGGGTGCCGGCAGGCGATGCCGTCCAGGTCAAGGACACCGTGCACCGGCACCGTCCGGATGCCGCGCCGAGCCACCACTCGAACATGTCCAACGCGCGCAGGCATCCCGGTCCACAAGACCGCGCACTCCGGGCAGCTGAAGGCGTTGCCCGATCTGCTGCCGTAGCGCGCGCCGGACGGCAAGACCGTGCCACCCGTGGGAACACGGCACGCGTCCCGGCGATCGACCACGGACTGCGCCCGGTGCCGATGTGCGGGAGGACGCGGGGTCGTCGTGGAGCCCGCCGCACGGGAGGCACTTGAGCGGGTCGCCGATCGGTTTCCACCGCGCTCGGCGGACGTGTGGGCCTGCAGGCAGCGGCGTTGGCGATCCCCTCGTCCGGGAAAACCGCTCACACGCTGGACCAATCGGCATCGATCCCGAGTATTGAGATGATCACGTCCATCATGCGAACTCCCTCTTGGGGTGGGTGCCGCCTTCTGTCACGATCCCTAGCAGCCAGGTAGGAAAACTAGGGATCAGGGGGGTGGCCGTGGGAGCGCTCAGCTACCCAGACCGGGTGCTGCCCGTGCTGACCTCGCGTCGTCACATCGACTTCGGCCGTACGTCCAGCGCCATCTGTCGGCCGGTCTGAGACCTCAGCGTGCCGTCCCACACCTCTTTGATCACCCCTCCTTCCCTGAGAGGACACCTCCGTGTCTGCCGCAAGACCGCTCACCACCCTGCGTACCATCGCCGTCATAGCCGCGCTCCCCCTCCTGCTCACCGCATGCGGCTACGGCTCCGAGTCCACCGATGACGGCAAGCAGACGCCGGCGGCCGCGGCGGGTGCCAAGAAGCTCTCCGTCGACGAAGTGAAGATCGGCTACTTCCCCAACCTCACGCACGGCACCGCTCTGGTGGGCGTCCAGGAGGGCCTGTTCCAGAAGGAGCTCGGCGGCACCACGATCAAGGCATCGACCTTCAACGCCGGCCCCTCCGAGATCGAGGCGCTGAACGCCGGCTCCATCGACATCGGCTGGATCGGCCCCTCCCCCTCCATCAACGGCTACACCAAGTCGAACGGCAAGAACCTGCGCATCATCGGGGGTTCCGCCTCCGGCGGTGTGAAGCTCGTCGTCAACCCGAAGAAGATCAAGACCCTGGACGACGTCAAGGGCAAGAAGATCGCCACCCCGCAGCTCGGCAACACCCAGGACGTCGCGTTCCTCAACTGGATCGCGGACCAGGGCTGGAAGGTCGACGCGCAGAGCGGTGCGGGCGACGTCTCCGTCGTCCGCACGGACAACAAGATCACCCCGGATGCCTACAAGTCCGGCTCCATCGACGGCGCCTGGGTGCCGGAGCCGACCGCGTCCAAGCTGGTCGCCGAGGGCGGCAAGGTACTGCTCGACGAGTCGACGCTGTGGCCCGACAAGAAGTTCGTGATCACGAACATCATCGTGTCGCAGAAGTTCCTCAAGGAGCACCCGGACGTCGTCGAGGCCGTGCTGCGGGGATCGGTGAAGACCAACGCGTGGATCAACGCCAACCCGGACGAGGCGAAGGTCTCCGCCAACAAGGCGCTGGAAAAGCTGTCGGGCAAGGCGCTTCCCGCCGAGGTCATCGACCCGGCCTGGAAGTCCATCCAGTTCACCGACGACCCGCTGGCCTCCACTCTCAACACCGAGGCGGAGCACGCGGTCAAGGCCGGTCTGCTGGAGAAGCCCGATCTGAAGGGCATCTACGACCTCACGCTCCTCAACAAGGTCCTCAAGGCCGAAGGCAAGAGCGAGGTCGACGACGCCGGTCTCGGCGCCGAGTAACCAGGAACCGGACCCGATGAGTCCCCAGGAGGTGACGACCATGGCCACCACGATTGCCAAGGCTGCCGAGGACGCCACGGCGGTGACGTACGCCGCCCGTATCGAGCACGTCTCGAAGTCCTTCCCCGCACCGGGCACGCCCGGCGGACGGCAGCTCGTGCTGGACGACATCACGCTCGACGTCGCACCGGGCGAGTTCGTCACCCTCCTGGGAGCCTCCGGCTGCGGCAAGTCCACGCTGCTCAACCTGGTCGCGGCACTGGACCAGCCGTCCACGGGCACGATCGCCACGGACGGACGGCCCGCCCTGATGTTCCAGGAGCACGCCCTCTTCCCATGGCTGACCGCGGGCAAGAACATCGAACTCGCCCTGAAGCTACGCGGAGTCGCGAAGCCGGAGCGCCGCGCGGAGGCGGAACGGCTGCTGGAACTCGTACGACTGCAGGGCGCCCACCGCAAGCGGGTGCATGAGCTGTCAGGCGGTATGCGCCAGCGCGTGGCTCTGGCCCGGGCGCTGGCCCAGGACAGCCGGCTGCTGCTGATGGACGAGCCGTTCGCCGCGCTGGACGCCATCACCCGCGACGTACTGCACGACGAGCTGACCCGCATCTGGAGCGAGACGGGACTGTCGGTGCTGTTCGTGACGCACAACGTGCGCGAGGCGGTCCGGCTGGCCCAGCGGGTGGTGCTGCTGTCCTCCCGCCCGGGCCGCATCGCCCGGGAGTGGACCGTCGGCATACCGCAGCCACGCCGCATCGAGGACAGCGCGGTCGCCGAGCTGTCCGTCGAGATCACCGAAGAACTGCGTGGGGAGATCCGCCGCCATGGCCAGCACTGAAACCGGCGTCGACACCGAGAAGGACGGCTCCACAACGGCCGAGCAGAACCGGGACGCTTACGGTCTGGCGGGACTGGAAGCCGGCCTCGACGCCCTGGACTCGGTGCAGTCCGGCCGCACGCCGCTGCGCGAGACCCTGATACGCAAGGTTCTGCCCCCCGTCACCGCCGTGGCACTGGTAGCGGCCGTCTGGCAACTGCTGGTGTGGGCGAACGTCGCCCCCGACTACAAGCTGCCCGCGCCCTCCGATGTGTGGGGCGAGGTAAGCGATGCCTGGGTCCAGGGCACCCTGCTCGACTACATCTGGACATCGGTCTCCCGCGGTCTGCTCGGCTTCCTGCTGGCGCTCGCCATCGGTACGCCGCTCGGCCTGCTCGTCGCCCGGGTGGCCTTCGTCCGGGCGGCCATCGGCCCCATCCTGTCCGGCCTGCAGTCGCTGCCGTCCGTGGCCTGGGTGCCGCCCGCCGTGATCTGGCTCGGCCTGAACGACAAGATGATGTACGCCGTGATCCTTCTCGGCGCGGTCCCTTCCATCGCCAACGGCCTCGTCGCGGGCATCGACCAGATTCCGCCGCTGTTCCTGCGGGCCGGCCGGACGATGGGCGCGACCGGCCTGCGCGGGGCCTGGCACATCGTGATGCCGGGGGCGCTCCCCGGCTATCTCGCAGGGCTGAAGCAGGGCTGGGCGTTCTCGTGGCGGTCTCTGATGGCCGCCGAGATCATCGCTTCCTCGCCTGATCTGGGCGTGGGTCTGGGCCAGTTGCTGGAGAACGGGCGGAACAACTCCAGCATGCCGCAGGTGTTCCTGGCCATCTTCCTGATCCTGCTCGTCGGCATCGCCATCGATCTGCTGATCTTCAGTCCGCTGGAGCGGTGGGTGCTGCGCAGCCGCGGCCTGCTGGTTACTCGCTTAAGGATGCCTTCAGGAGGACACGGTCAGGGATTCGTCCAGGCCTCGGGGTCCTCCGCGAGGCTCAGGACCTCGTCGGGCAGCTTGGCCGCGGCCACGTGGGCCAGGGTCACCTCGCCGAGAATCTTGCGAACATTGGCACGTACGGCGATCCACAGCGGCAGCAGGGACTCCGCAGGGCCGCAGTAGGAGAGTTCGGGTGGGCGCATACCCCGCACCGACACCAGGGGGCCGTCCGCCACACGGATGACGTCCGCGATGGCGATCGAGTCCGCGGGGCGGGCGAGCCGGTAGCCGCCCTTGCCGCCCCGCTGGCTGACCACGAGACCGCCCCGGCGCAGGTCGCCGAGGATGCCCTCCAGGAATTTGTGCGGGATGCCCTGCGCCGCGGCGATCGCCTCGGCCTTGAGCGAGGCCTCGTCCCCTGCCGCGGCCAGCTCCAGGGCCGCCCGCACCGCATAGTCCGCCCGCGCCGAGATCCGCATGCCGCGATTATCCATCACTGCCGTGTCCGCCCGTCACCGGCTGCGCCGTCAGGCAGGAAGGGTGAAGGACGGGTGCGCACCGTTGAGGAAGTAGTCCCCGATCTCGCGCAGTCTGTGGGCGGCTGGTTCGCGCAGGGTGTGGGTCCGGGCGTTGCGCCAGAAGCGGTCGAAGCCGTGCCGCGTGGAAGCGGCGTCGACTCCGACGACGTCCAGGGCACGGGTGGTGATCTCCTGCACGGCCCGGGAGGCCGCGGCCTCGGCCACGCTCGCGAGGACGGCGGTCTTCGCGCACTCCTCGTCGTCGAGATCGTCGCCCTGCGCGAGGCCGCGCAACAGGGCATCCACCGCCTGGTCGGCGAGAGCGGACGCGGCACGTGCGACGACGGCGAGCTCGCCGTACACGGTCAGCGCGTACGGATCCTGCGGGGGGCTGCCCGGCCAGGGCTGGGGCGAGAAGGGCTGCCAGGGCGACCGCACGGCCCTTCCGTGCTCGTGGACTTCGGCCAGCAGTCCCTCGGCGATGCCGAGACAGATCTGGGCGGAGACCAGTCGCACGGTCGGCACGGCAAGAGAGGCGAAGGGGGACAGGACGCCCTCGTCCGGCGAGAGCGTGCCGAACACGTCGTCCGCCGCGATCGGCACCGAGTCGAACTCCACGGCGCCACCGGCTGCCAGCCGCTGGCCGAAGGTGTCCCCGCTGCTGCCGCTCACGACACCCGGGTGGTTGGGGTCGACGAGGACGGCCAGCGGCTCGCCGGTGCCGTACCTGGCGGCTCGGACCACCAGCCGGTCGGCGATACCGACGCCCGTGGCGTACCTCTGGTAGCCGTTCAGCAGATAGCCGTTCGCCTTGGGGGTCAGGATGAGTGGCGGTTCGTGTGAGGCGATACCGCCTCCCCAGCACCACTGCCCCTCCGTCGACTCCCGCTCGACACGGGCGGCACGTGCAGGGCCGGCGAAGAAGCGTGCGCTGAAGGACAGGAAGTAGTGGTGGCCCAGCAGGTGGCCTATGGCCCCGTCGGCCGCGGCGACGGTCCGGACGACCGCGTAGACCGTACGCCAGTCCGCACCTCCTCCCCCCTGCTCGGCCGGTGCCGGCAATGTCAGCAGCCCCGACTCGCGCAGCCGGGCGACCTCGTCGAGCGGTGCTTTGCCGGCCTGTTCACGCTCGACCGCGTCCGTCGCGAGGTCGTCCGCCATCTCACGGGCTATGTGCAGCCAGTCGACCTGCCCGGCTCCCGCGTCGGTCACCTCGTCGGCCGTCACCGTCATATCCGGACCCGCTTCATACGACTGCGGCTGTCACTGCACCTCAGTGCTGTGGTCATGGCGTCTTCCTTCAGGGGACCGAGGACGACGCGGTGCCCGGCGAGGCGGCGTGGGAGTGCAGCGGTGCGCGGTGAGGCGTCGGCTTCATCATCCTCACTCTCCTCTTCGACCACCGTCAACATTTTCCTAGTAATTCGATAGGAAAACTAGGGATGAGGAGGAGCTCCGGCTGATTCACGCTCCCGGATGGCGAGTTCGCGATGCCGGGCGGACGGGCGGTCGTCCCGGCCCCGAGGACTGCCGACCGGGCCGTGGAGGCGCTCCCGGAGCGTGGCGCCGCCGGACGGGCCAGGAGCCTGCCACGGCTGCGCGGCCTCGCGGGCGGACTTGGCGGCCAACTCGGCGTCGGCGACCGCCTCGTCGTCGTCAGCGATCACATGGGCGCTTCCGACCTCCGCCGCGATCACGTGGTCATCGCGGGCCCCCGGCGCCGGCGAAGGGCACTTGGGCCGAGGGCGCGGCCTGTTGTCCGTGTGGGTGCTGCCACAGGCCCTGGGCCTGAAGTCTCGGCAGGACGCCCTCGCCGAACCAGTACGCCTCCTCCAGGTGCGGATAGCCGGAGAGCACGAACTCGTCGATGCCGAGAGCGTGGTACTCCTTGATCCGCTCGGCGACCTCGTCGTGGCTGCCGACCAGGGCGGTGCCCGCGCCACCGCGCACCAGGCCGATGCCCGCCCACAGATTGGGGTGGATCTCCAGGCGGTCACGGCTGCCGCCGCCGTGCAGGGCGAGCATGCGTTGCTGGCCCTCGGACTCGCTGCGGGCCAGGCCCGCCTGGATGGTCTCGACCGCCTCGGGGTCGAAGCCGTCCAGGAGGCGGTCCGCCTCGGCCCAGGCCTGTTCGGAGGTGTCGCGGGTAATGACATGCAGGCGGATGCCGAAGCGGACGCCACGGCCCTTCTTGGCCGCCAACCCTCGTATCCAGGCGATCTTCTCCGCGACGGCGGCGGGCGGCTCGCCCCAGGTGAGATAGACGTCGACATGCTGGGCGGCGACCTCTCCCGCGATCGGCGAGGAGCCCCCGAAGTACACCTCGGGGACGGGGTCGGGCACCCGTGCGAGCCTCGCGTCCTCGACATGGAGGTGCTCGCCGCGCAGGCCGACGGTCCGGCCCTCCCACAACCCTCGTACGATCTCGAGGAATTCGCCGGTACGGCGGTAACGCGCGTCCTTGTCGAGAAAGTCTCCGTAGGCCCGCTGCTCATGGCTCTCGCCGCCGGTGACGACGTTGAGCAGAAGCCGGCCGCCGGTCTGCCGCTGGAAGGTGGTGGCCATCTGCGCGGCGAGCGTCGGTGAGACGAAGCCGGGCCGGAAGGCGACGAGGAATTTCAGGCGCTCGGTGTGCTGGCTGACCATCGCGGTGGTCAGCCACGCGTCCTCGCACCAGGCTCCCGTCGGTGTGAGCGCGCCGACGAAGCCCAGGTCCTCGGCGGCGCGGGCGATCTGGCCGAGGTAGGCGACCGTCGGCGGCCGGTCGCGCCCGGACTCGGTGGCGGGGGTGCCGTGGCCGCCGCCGACGACGTGCCGGCTGTCTCCGTTGGTCGGCAGGAACCAGTGGAAGGTGAGGGACACTCGGGGCTCCGATCAGGGGTGCGATCAGGGGACGTTCGTCGGCGCCGGGGCCGAGGCGCCCGCCCGGACTTCGTCGGCCGGGGCGGACGCGACAGCGACGGCCTCGGCGTCGTCGGCGATGACGTGTGCGGTCATGGCCTCAGCTCGCCGCGGCCAGGAGCGGGGTACGGCCCAGCGCCAACGAGAACTGGTCGACGACCTGGGTGAGGGCCTCGGCGGCGGCCGGTGCGACAGTGACCGAGCCGTCGTCGTGGGCGGTGATGTCCTTGTCGAGGGTGAACCAGCCCTGCACGATGTGCGCGGCACCCATGGAGTTGAGGACCGGACGCAGGGCGTAGTCGATGGCCAGGACATGCGCGGTGGAGCCGCCGGTGGCGAGAGGGAGGACCGTCTTTCCGGTGAGTGCGTACTGCGGGAGCAAGTCGAGGAGCGCCTTGAGGACTCCGGAGTACGACGCTTTGTAGACGGGTGTTCCCACGACGACGCCGTCGGCGCTCGCGAACAGCTCGGCGGCCTTGACGATCGCCGGATGCCGGAAGTCCGCGCCGAGCAGGGCCTCGGCGGGGATGGTGCGAACGTCGAGCGGAACGACGTCGTGCCCCTGAGCGGTCAGTCGCTGGTCCAGGTGGCGCAGCAGGCGGTTGGTGCGGGAGGAGGCGGAAGGGCTGCCGGAGACGGACAGGACGGTGGCCATGAGTCCTCTTTCGGGGGGAGGGGGCGCCTCCGCCGGGAAGGCGCTCTGGGGGCGGTCAGGAGTACCAGGTGGGTTCGGGTGGTTCGCCCTCGATGACCCAGCGCCCGACCTCTGGCCGCTTGTGGGCGACAGGGTCGTGGAGGGTGTGGGTGCGGCGGTGGCGCGGGCCTTCACTGAAGGAGTCCCAGAAGGACAGGCCGTTGTACGTCGGATCGGGGCGGGTCAGCCCCGGCCATCGATCGGGGTCGGCACCGAAGTCGAAGTGCCCGCTGTCCACGACGACCCCGCCGATACCGGTGCCGTGGCCGGACAGGAACTTGGTGGTGGAGTGCACGACGATGTCGGCGCCGTGCTCGAACGGGCGCAGCAGGTAGGGCGTGAGCACGGTGTTGTCGACGACGAGCGGCACGCCGACCTCGTGGGCGATGCGGGCCACCGGTTCGATGTCGAGGATGTTGCCGCGTGGGTTGCCGATGGTCTCACCGAAGAACGCCTTCGTGGTGGGACGTACGGACGTGTACCAGGCACCCAGGTCGTCCGGGTCGTCGACGAAGGTGACATCGATGCCGAAGTCGGCGAAGGTGTGCTCCAAGAGGGTGCGGGTGCCGCCGTACAGGGACGATGAAGCGACGATGTGATCGCCAGCGCGGCGATGCGCTCCTCGGCCACGGCGGTGGTGGGGTTCGACAGCCGGGTGTAGGCGTGGGTGGTCAGGTCCTCCAGCGCGAAGGCCGCCGCGGCGTGCGCGGTGTCCCGGAAGACGTAGCTGGTGGCCTGGTGGATCGGCACCGCCCGGGCGCCGGTCGTGGGGTCGGGGATGGCGCCAGCATGCACCTGCCGGGTCTCGAAGGCCCAGTTGCTCATCCGTTCTCGGCCTCTCTCCCCCACCACCAGGACGTCGGACCACCAGCGCTCGGCGACCCGCGGGCGCGAGCGGAGCCAGCCGACGACCGCGTTCTCCCCGAAGGCCGCGAGCAGCGGGTTGTCCGGATCGTCGGTCACGCCAGGGCTCAGCGCCGCCAACTCCGCTGGGAGCTGGAGTGGCTTGACGACCGCGTCGAGACGCGGGCCTAGGAAGAAGGGAATCGAGTAACGGTGAACACCCGGTCGCGGACTGACCACCCGGTGCTGAGTGGCCTTCAGATAGCCCTGGGTCGCGATCTCCGGCATCTCACCGATGTTGAACACGAACGCACCGGGTACGGGCACCGCGTCGATCCATGTGCCGTCCTGGTGCTGCACCTGGAGCCCGCCGACCTCGTCCTGCTGCAACAGCGCGAGATAGCCGTAGTCCTTGTGCGCACCCACGCCCTGGTCTGCGTCCTCGGCGGCGCGCGGCGGATAGTGCACGATCTTCACATGGACGGCAGCCTCGTCGTCGAACCACTGGTCGAAGTAGCCCTCGTCCACGATGTCCCGCAACTCCGGTAGTGCGGAGGGCCATTGGTTGGGGCCGATCAGGCGCAGGTAGTCGGGATCGTCCGGGCCGGTCTCGAGCGCCGCCCGCTCCGGGCCGATGTCGATCTGCTCACGCCAGTCGGCGCTGCCCGCCGTGTATTCGGTGCCGGTGCGCGTATAGCCGCGGAACTGGGGTGAGTTGAGGTTCCCGATCTCCAGCCGCTGCTCCTCCGGCGCGGCGAAGAAGCGGCGGGCCGCGCTCAACACCTCCTCCCGCAGTGCCGCCGACACACCGTGCCCGGTGACGTAGAAGAAGCCCACCTCGTGGGCGGCGGAGCGGAGTTCGGCGAGGAAAGCGTCACGGTCCGCGTCCGGGGCCCGGAAGCGGGAGATGTCGATGACAGGCAGGGCTGTGGACTGGGCCATGGGAGATTCCTTCACGGCAGGACCGACGCGCGCGCTTCACAACTACGCCCGAGGAATGGCTGGTTGAGGGCGAAAGAAGGCAGCAGGCAGAAAGAGAAGAACGAGATCGCGAGCCGTCGAACGGCGATCAGCAACAGACCTGGTCGAACTGGTCGGCGCGGCGGCTCACCCAGAACGGGTCGAGCAGCACCGTGTGTGCCGTGCCAGTGGTCTCCATGGCCGGATCAAAGCACACCCGCAAAGATGCGTCCACCATGGGTCCCAGCGGGTGAGATGCCGCTGCGCCCTGGGTCGACCTTGACATTCACAGGGGCGGACGACATACGTTGAAAGGGAAAGTCGCTGACAGGTGGAGGCTCTGATGCACGTACTGGGCGCGGCACCGCAAGGTGCGTGCACTGGTGCGCGGCTGATCACCCGGCGGCACGTCGACTACTGCCGCACCTCCTCCGCCGTCTGTCCTTCCGTACACGCCTGACCCCTGCCGGCCAGTCCCGCCGGCTGTCTCGTCGTGGCCCTGTGGCCGCGAGTCGTCGTGTTTCCCGGAAGGAACCCATTGTCCGGCCCCGCCCTGCATCTCGCCGTCGAGCTCGACGGCGACGGCGCCCACCCCGCGGCCTGGCGCCGCGCCGCCCACTCCCCCGATCAGCTGCTCACCCCGCGCCGCGTGGCCCGGGTCGCCGCCATCGCCGAGAACGCCGGGTTCACCCTGATCACCCTGGACGACGGCGTGCTGCCGCCCGGCGCCGCACCGGATCCGGTCGGCCGCATCGGCGCGGTCGAGCGGGCGGCCTTCGTCGCGGCGTCCACGAGCACCATCGGGATCGCACCCGTCGTCCCGGTGACGTATGCCGAACCCTTCCATGTCTCCAGCCAGTTGGCTTCCCTGGACCACGTCTCCGCCGGTCGCACCGGGTGGGTGGTCACGGAGGAGGAGCGTCCCGAGACAGCCCGCGCGTGGGGGCGCCCGCTGGTCGCCGACGCCGACGCGCGGGCCCGGGAGTCGAGGGACGGGGTGGAGGTGGTCCGTGCCCTGTGGGACTCGTGGGAGGACGACGCGGTCATCCGGTCCGTGGCCACCAGCCGCTACCTCGACCGCGAACGGCTCCACTACATCGACTTCACCGGTGACACGTATGCCGTCAAGGGCCCGGCGATCGTGCCGCGCCCGCCGCAGGGACAGCTCGTCGTCCTGGGCCCGCCCGACCGGGTTCCGGCCGCACAGCTCGACGTCGCTCTCGTCGAGGGCCGCGACCCCGCGTCGGTCGCAACGGCCGCCGCCGGGGCCGGTACCCCGCGCGTGTTCGCCGAGGTCGAGGTGGCGCTGGACACCCCACAGGGCACGGCGGCCGAGCGCGTCGCCGACCTGGAACGGCACGCGCCGTGGAGGGACCGGGCAAGGCTCCGGCACATCGGTTCTGCAGACCAACTGGTCTCTCTTCTCGGCGAGTTGAGCCCTCACGTCGACGGCGTACGGCTGCACCCGCTGGTGTTGGACGAGGACCTGCCCGTCCTCTCCCGCCTCGTCTTGCCGGCCCTGTCCGAGCGGCGTCTCGTCGCCCGTCCGCTGCCCGGTACGTCCCTGCGCTCGACCCTGGGTCTGGAGCGCCCTGCCAATCGCTTCGCCGCCGCTGCCGTGGCCGCCCAGGAGGACGCCCGATGACCCGCACCGATCCCCTCGACGTGCCCCGGCCGCACGCCCAGCTCCACTTCGGGGTGTTCTTCCAGGGCGTCAACCACTGGACCATCTGGTCCGCCCCCGACAGCGGCTCCCAGATCGACCCGGCCTCGTTCCGCCAGGTCGCCCAGACCGCCGAGCGCGGCCTGTTCGACGCGTTCTTCCTCGGCGAGGGGCTGCGGCTGCGCGAGGTCGACGGCAGGATCCACGATCTCGACGTGGCCGGACGGCCTGACGCCATCACCCAGCTCGCCGCGCTGGCCGCGGTCACCCGCCGTATCGGCCTGGTCTCCACCTCCAACTCCACCTTCAACGAGCCGGCCGACCTCGCCCGCCGCCTCTCCGGCCTCGACCTGCTCTCCGAGGGCCGCGCCGGCTGGAACGTGGTGACCACGGACAACGCCTGGACCGGCGCGAACTTCCGCCGCGGCGGCTACCTCGACCACGCCGACCGCTACCGGCGTGCCGAGGAGTTCCTCACCGTGGCCCGCGCCCTGTGGGACGGCTGGGAGGACGGGGCAGTCGCCCACTCCGTCCGCGCGCCCGTTTGGTCGGCACCCGGTGCCGTACACCAAGTGCGTCACAGGGGACCGCAGTTCGACGTCGACCTCGCTCCGACCCTGCCGCGCAGCGCCCAGGGGCACCCGGTGATTTTCCAGGCCGGTGACTCCGGCGAGGGACGCGACTTCGCCGCCCGCAACGCCGACGTCATCTTCTCTGCGCACGGCAACGACTTCGACGACGCGATGGCCTTCGCCGACGACATCCGGCACCGGCTTCGGGCGGTCGGGCGCCCCGACGACGATCTGCGGATCCTGCCCGGCACCGAGATCATCCTCGGCGCCACCGAGGAGGAGGCCCAGGAGAAGAAGCACTGGATCCGGCTCCAACAGGTCACCCCGGCCACGGCCTTGGGGATCGCCGGGCTGTTGTGGGGCATCGACCTGTCCGACCGCGACGCGGACGGGCCGCTTCCGAAGGAGGACCCGGTCGTCAGCGAGAACGACGGCTCCTTCGGTGCCCGACGCATCGCAGACCCGCGCACCGTCGTGGCCGAATGGCGGGCGAAGGCGGAGGCGCACGGCTGGTCGCTGCGCGAGACCGTCATCGCGCTCGGCCCGCAGCGCGGGCACGTCGGCACTCCGTCCGGTCTGGCCGACAAGTTCGCCCACTTCGTACGGCACGGCGCGGTCGACGGCTTCAACGTCACGCCGTACCTCATCCCTGACGGCCTCGACGACATCGTCGACCTGCTCGTCCCGGAACTGCAGGAACGCGGGATCTACCGCACCGAGTACACCGGCACCACCCTGCGCGAGAACCTCGGCCTGCGCGCACCCCTCACCCACCGGTCCGCACCGGACCGACGACAGGCGGGCTGAACCCCCGGGCCGCCCCTTCCACTCATGACTGAGTACACATGACTGACAAGAAGCTGTCACACACGGACCGGAATGCCGGTCCGGCCGACGCCCGTTCTGAACTGACATGACTGTTGGAGTAGCGCTCAACGCGTCCGACGCGCCGAACCAGGTCGACGCCACTGTCCAACTGGCCCAGGAGGCCGCAGAGTTCGGTGTTACGTCGGCCTGGTTCGGGCAGACCTTCGGCGCGGACTCACCCCAGCTCGCGGCGATCGTCGGGCGCGAAGTGCCCGGACTGCAGGTCGGCACCTCCGCGATCCCCGTCTTCGGCCGCCACCCGCTGCTCGTCTCCAGCCAGGCCCAGACCGCCCAGGCCGCGACCCACGGCCGTTATCACCTCGGTCTGGCGCTGGGCACGAAACTGCTGACGGAGACCGGCTTCGGCCTGCCTTTCGAACGCCCCATCGCCCGGCTGCGCGAATTCCTCACCGCGCTACGGCAGTTGACCGAGACCGGCACGGCCGACTTCCACGGCGAGCTGCTCACCGCCACCACACCGATCCCGGCGCGGGTACCGGGCGCCGAGAGCGGTGTGCCCCTGCTGGTTGCCGCGATGGGGCCGCAGGCTCTGCGGGCAAGCGGTGAACTCGCGGACGGGATCCTGCCCTATCTGGCGGGACCGCGCGCCCTGGCGGACCACATCGTGCCCACGCTGACCGCCGCGGCCGAGGCCGCAGGCCGCCCCGCGCCCAGGATCGTGGCCCTGGTGCCCGGCGTGGTCACCGACGACGTCGACGCGGTGCGGGCGAAGGCCACTGAGAGCCTTGCCTTCTACGAACAGATCCAGTCCTACGCGCGGGTCATCGAACTCTCCGGCGGCCGGCGGGCCGCCGACCTGGCCGTGATCGGCGACGAGAAGGCGGTCGAGGCCGAGGTACGCCGTTACCGCGATGCCGGCGCCACCGAGGTCGTGTTCTCGGCCACCGAGATCGCGGGAGAAGCCGATCGTCGACGGACCTGGCGACTCCTCGGCGAACTGGCCGGCTGAGTACACCCGTCGACTCGACACCCCCCTGCATCCCCGTCCCCGAAGGCATTCCCCGCACAAAGGAGATTCCCCATGACCACCGAGGCCACCACCACAGACCTCCACGCCTTCACCGAGACCTGGCGGGAGTGGTACCGCACCCAGGAGGCCCGGCTCGCCGCCCCGCACGGGTTCCTGGCGATCACCGGCCTGCACTGGCTCGACGACCGGCCCCAGCGCTTCCCGGACGCGCCCGGCTCGTGGCACACCGGCCCCGAAGGCGTCGTCGTAGACCTCGACGAGGGCGAGGAGCTGGTCGTCGACGGGACGCCGGTGCGCGGCGAGCACCGCTTCGGCGTGCTTCCCGAGCGCGGCGGCGTCGACGCCGTCTGGGGAGACGCCGTCATCGAGGTCGCCAAGCGCGGCGGCCAGGACATCGTGCGCCCCCGGCACCCGGACGCGCCGCTGCGCACGGCTTTCACCGGCACGCCCGCCTACGCCCCCGACCCGCGCTGGGCGGTAACTGGCCGGTACATCCCCTTCGATACACCGCGGCCGACCACCGTGGGCGCCGCGGTCGAGGGCCTTGAGCATGTGTACGACGCTCCGGGGAGGGTCGAGTTCGAGCTCGACGGGCGCCCGCTGTCGCTTACCGCGTTCCCCGGCCACGGTGCGGGCCGGCTGATGGTGCTGTTCACCGACGCGACCTCCGGGGTCACCACCTACGCCGCCAACCGGGCCCTGGCCCTCGAACCACCCGCCGCCGACGGTACAGTCGTCCTGGACTTCAACCGCGCCGCGAACCTACCGTGCGCCTACACGGACCTGGCAACCTGCCCGCTGCCTCCGGCCGAGAACCGGCTGCCGGTGGCGATCGAGGCCGGTCAGAAGATCCCCCGCGAGCGCGGCGGCTCCTGAGCGGGACGCACGCTGGCCCCGGACTCCCCTGACGAGGCGTCCTTTTGCGCCATTGACGTACGACAAGACCGCTCCGTACGATCACGAACGGCATTGAGTGTCAGCGTCAAGCCCTGGCTCGCTGACCGGCAACCCTCCCGCGCGGTGGGGTGCTCCAGGTGAAAGCCCGGCGGGATCACCGACGATCTCCGCAAGCGCGTGGCCCCGTGACCGGGGCCGGATCAGGTGGAGGACCGATATGCGGCACGGTGGTGACCTCAGCGCCCGCTACGCCGGCGCCACCGTGTTCTCCCGGCTCTCGCGTCGGCGCCACATCGACCTCAAGCGTTCGACCAGCTGTCTCTGTCAGGTCTGACGGCCCTTTTCGCCGCTGGTCGCAGTCCCGAAGCAGTCCTCGCCGCTTCCGTCTGCCCCTGACTCCCTCCTTTCCCTGATCCCTGTCTGCACAGCGCTCCCCCGACGTCGGCATCACGCCGATCGGGGCCGCACGCCCACGCACGGCCATGTCCCGTACCAGCGCCGTGCCTGGTGACACGAGTAGGAGAAGCCCTCCGTGATCGCACTTCCCCATGTCAGAACCTCTCGGTGGGCGGCGCTGACCGCCCTTGTAACCACCAGCGCCCTGCTGACCGCCTGCGGATCGGGCGGCGGCGACACGGGCAGCGGAACCGGGCAGCCCAAGTCCGGCGGCACCCTGACCTTCGCGGTGGGTTCGGACGCCGGCTGCGTGGATCCGCAGCAGGTCGCCAGCAACGAGACCATCTACTCGGTGCGCCAGCTCGTGGACTCCCTGACGGACCAGGACCCGAGGACCGGCAAGATAGTGCCGTGGCTGGCGAAGAGCTGGGACATCAGCTCCGATGCCACGGCGTTCACCTTCCATCTACGCTCGGGCGTCACCTTCAGCGACGGCTCGAAACTGACCGCGCAGGTGGTCAAGGACAACTTCGACGCGGTGCCGAAGCTCGGCGCCCTGGGGACGCTCGCCGAGGGCTATCTGAGCGGCGTCAAGAGCACCACGGTGGTCGACCCGCTCACCGTCAAGGTGACCTTCAGCCAGCCCAACGCCCAGTTTCTGCAGGCCACTTCGACCCACTCGCTGGGGATCGAGTCGTCGGCGAGCGTGAAGAAGACCCCGCAGCAGAAGTGCAGTGACGGGGTGATCGGGTCCGGGCCCTTCGTGCTGAAGCAGTACGTGCAGAACCAGTCGATCACCCTGGCCAAGCGTGCGGGATACGCGTGGGGTTCCTCGCGGTGGAGCAAGGAGGGCGAGGCGTACCTGGACAAGCTGGTGTTCAAGGTCGTGCCGGAGGCGGGTGTGCGGGCCGGCAGCCTGCAGTCTGGCCAGGTCGACGCCGTCTCCAGCGTCGGCAAGGCCAACGAGGCGGCCCTCAAGGGCGGCCAAGTCACCCTCCAGCGACGGGCCAACCCCGGCGTCGTGTTCGGTCTCGGCCTCAACAACTCACGGCCGCTACTCAAGGGCGCCAAGGTGCGCCAGGCGATCCTGTACGCCATTGACCGGCAGCAGATCGCCGACACCGTCTTCCCGACCGGCACGCAGCCGGCCACCAGCGTCCTCGCGCACACCACACCCGACTACACCGACCTCACCTCCGGCCTGACCTTCGACGCCGCCAAGGCCAAGTCCCTGCTGGACGGGGCCGGCTGGAAGACCGGAAGCGACGGCATCCGCGCCAAGGACGGCAAGAAGCTCAGCCTGACCATCAAGTGGCTCCCCAACGCGGCCACCAACCAGCCCGCCCTGGAGCTGATCCAGCAGCAGCTCAAGGCCGTCGGTGTCGACGTGACCCTCAAGCAGCTCCAGATCACACAGTTCGCCCCAACCCTCCAGTCGGGTGACTACGACGCGGTGTGGGGCAACGTGACCCGCGCCGACCCCGACATCCTGCGCAGCTCCTTCTCCACCAAGCTGGCCAACTTCTACCGCCTGCCCGTCAGTTCCCTCGACACCGCGCTGTCCGAGCAGGCCGCGACCGTCGACGCCGCCCAGCGCAGTCAACTGGTCACCCGGGCACAGCAGTTGATCGTGCAGAACGCCCACTACGTGCCGGTGGTGGAGCTCCAGACCCAGCTGGGCGTGGCGAAGAAGGTGCACGACCTGAACTTCGACGCCTCCAGCCGGATCCAACTGCACGACACCTGGATCGGCTAGCGCATGCGCCGCTATGTGATCAAACGGCTGGCCCAGGCGGTCGGGGTGCTGTGGGCGGCCTACACGGTCTCGTTCCTGGTGCTGGACTATCTGCCGGGCGACCCGGTCACGGCGATGGCCGGCGCCGGTATGGACTCGGGGCAGGTCGACCCGAAGCAGATCGCGGCCCTGCGGCACGAGTACGGCTTCGACAAACCGGTGCTGGTGCAGTACGCCGAGTACCTCGGCCGGGCGGTGCGCGGGGACTTCGGCGACGCGGTCTCCACCGGTCGGCCGGTGACCTCGACGCTGGCCGACGCGCTGCCGCAGACGCTGCAGCTGACCGGCGCGGCCCTGTTGCTCGCGGTGCTCCTCGGCGGCGGCCTGGCGGTGCTGGCGACATACACCGCCCAGCGCTGGCTGCGGCAGCTGCTGCTGTCCCTGCCGCCGCTGGGGGTGTCCGTCCCGACGTTCTGGGTGGGGCTGCTGCTCGTCGAGGCATTCTCCTTCCGGCTGCACTGGTTCCCCGCGTTCGGCAACGACGGATTCAAAGGGCTGGTGCTGCCGGCGCTGACTCTGGCGGTGCCGACGGGCGCGCAGATCGCCCAGGTGCTCGCCAAGAGCCTGCTCACCGCGCTGGACCAGGCGTATGTGGAGACCGCGCGGGCCAAGGGCGCCGGGCGGTGGCGAATCCATCTGCGGCACGCGCTGCGCAACGCGTCCCTGCCTGCGCTGACGGTCGTCGGCCTGCTGGTGGGGCAGCTGATCGCCGGTTCGGTGGTCGTCGAGACGGTGTTCTCCCGCGACGGTCTCGGCCGGGTGACCGCGGCTGCGGTCACGGCCCAGGACATCCCGCTGGTCCAGGGGGTGGTGGTGTTCGGGGCGCTGATCTTCGTGACGACGAACCTGGTCATCGACCTGGTCTATCCACTCCTGGACCCGCGGATCGTCGTAGCCTCGGGCAGAAGGGCGGCCCTCGCATGAGCCAAAGCCTTGTCGACGACCCGGCCGAGGCCGCACTGGGACTGGCCCGCCCGGTCGAGGCGCGGTCAGGGCCGGAGCCGGGACACCGCGTGGACGTACGGCGTCTGCTGCGCTTCGTGGTGCGCCGCCCGGGTCTGCTGCTGTCGGTGGTCGTCCTCGTGCTGGTGGTGCTGGCCTCGTTCTGGCCCGGCCTTTTCACCTCGCAGGACCCGCTGAAGGGCGTCCCGTCGCAGAACTTCCGCGCTCCGAGCGGTAGTCACTGGTTCGGCACCGACGAGTTGGGCCGCGATGTCTTCTCCCGTGTGGTCCACGGCGCCCAACTGTCCCTGAAGGCAACGCTGATCGCGGTGCTGGTCGCGTTCGTGGTCGGCGGGCTGCTGGGGGTGGTCGCCGGGTTCGTGGGCCGCTGGGTGGACGACGTGCTGATGCGCTTCGTCGACGTGCTGCTGTCCATCCCCGCGCTTTTCATGTCCCTGGCCCTGGTCACCGCGCTGGGCTACGGCACGGTGAAGGTGGCGGTCGCGGTCGGCATCGCCAGCGTCGCCTCCTTCGCGCGGGTGGCGCGCGCCGAGGTGCTGCGGGTGCGGCAGGCGGTGTTCGTGGAGGCCTCGCGCGCGAGCGGGGCCCGCTGGTACTCGGTGCTGGGCCGGCATGTGCTGCCCAATGCCGCGGGCCCGGTGATCGTCCTGGCCACCCTCGACTTCGGCTCTTCCATCCTGGCCGTCTCCGCCCTGAGCTTCCTCGGCTACGGCGCTCCCCCGCCGGCCCCGGAGTGGGGCACGTTGATCTCCGACGGCCGCAACTACCTCGCCAACGCCTGGTGGTTGACCGCGCTGCCCGGGCTGGCGATCGCCGCGACCGTACTGGCCACCAACCGTATCGCCCGGGCTCTGGACGGCGAATGGTCCCGGCAGCGATGACCGACAAACGTAAGAACGGTGAGGACGTGAGCACACCACTGCTGGAGATACGCGGCCTGTCGGTGTCGTACCGCACCCGGGGCGGCACGGTCGAGGCCGTCCGGGGCGTGGATCTCGACGTGTGGCCGGGACAGGTGACGGCGGTGGTCGGCGAGTCCGGATCCGGCAAGAGCACGACCGCGCACGCGATCACCCGGCTCCTGTCGGCGAACGGCAGCATCGACGCGGGCACCCTCCGCTTCGGCCGACACGACCTGGCCACCCTGTCGGAGGCGGAACTGCGCAGCGTGCGCGGGGCGCGGATCGGACTGGTCCCGCAGGACCCGACGGTCTCCCTCAACCCGGTCAAGCGGATCGGCGACCAGGTCGCCGAGGTGCTGCGCATCCACGGTCTGGCGACCCGCCGATCGGCTCCCGCCGAGGCGGTCGCCGTGCTGGACCGGGCCGGGCTGCCCCACGCGGCCACCCGCGCCCGGCAGTACCCGCACGAACTGTCCGGCGGCATGCGGCAACGCGCCCTGATCGCCATCGCCATCGCCGCGAAGCCCGAGCTGATCATCGCCGACGAGCCCACGAGCGCGCTCGACGTCACCGTGCAGCGGATCATCCTGGACCATCTCCAGCGCCTCACAGAGGAGTCCGGCACCGCGGTCCTGCTCGTCACCCACGACCTCGGGGTCGCAGCCGACCGGGCGCAACGGCTGGTGGTGATGTCCCAGGGCAAGGTCGTCGAGGCGGGCCCCACCCGCGACGTCCTGGCCGACCCGCAGGACGCCTACACCCGGCACCTGCTGGCCAGTGCCCCGAGCCTGACCACCGCCCGGCCCCGCACCCCGGCCTCCCTCCCCAAGGCGGAGACGGCGCCCTTGGTCGAGGTTCGCAACCTGGTCAAGGAGTTCAGGCTGCCCCGCGCCGGGGACGGGCCCCGCACTCTGCGCGCCGTCGACGACGTCAGCTTCACCCTTCAGCGGGGCCAGACCCTCGCCTTGGTCGGCGAGTCGGGCTCGGGCAAGTCCACCACGGCCCGCCTGGTGCTCCGTCTCGCAGACGCAACCGCCGGACAGATCCTGTTCGACGGCACCGACATCACCACCGCCAAGGGCGCCCAAGCCAGGCAGCTGCGCCGCCGCTCCCAGCTCGTCTACCAGAACCCCTACGCCTCGCTCGACCCCCGATTCTCCATCGCCGAGGTGATCACCGAGCCGCTGCGCGCCTTCAAGGTCGGCGACCGCGCCTCCCGGCTCACCCGGGCCCGTGATCTGCTCGACCGGGTGGCCCTTCCGGCCACGACGCTGGAGCGCCGCCCGGCGGAACTGTCCGGCGGGCAGCGACAGCGCGTGGCCATCGCCCGTGCCCTCGCCCTCTCCCCCGACCTGGTGGTCTGCGACGAACCGGTCTCCGCGCTCGACGTGTCCGTGCAGGCCCAAGTCCTCGACCTGCTGGCCGAGTTGCAGGCCGACACAGGGGTGGCGTACCTCTTCATCTCACACGACCTGGCCGTCGTACGGCAGATCGCGCACCAGGTCGCCGTGATGCGGGCGGGCCGCATCGTCGAGGCAGGTCGACCCGAGGACCTCTTCACCCGCCCCCGCCACGAGTACACCCGCGAACTACTCGTGGCGATCCCCGGCGGCCGCGTCCCCACCTCCGCCGCCGAGACCACCACGAGCTGAGGACCACGGTCGCATGAGCACTCCCACCATCACCTCACTGGCCTTTCTCACCCCGGGCAACTTCGCGGACGACGACCCGTACACCGGCCTGGAGGAGACACTCCAACTCTTCGGGTACGGCGAACGGCTCGGCTTCGACGGCGCCTGGATCCGCCAGCGCCACCTCGAACACGGCGTCGGCTCGGCTGCCGTATTCCTCGCCGCGGCCGGCCAGCGCACCGAGCGGATCGAGCTGGGCACCGCGGTCATCCCGATCGGCTACGAGAGCCCCTTCCGCCTGGCCGAGGACCTCGCCCTGGCCGATGTGCTGTCCCGCGGCCGCCTCCAGGTCGGCTTCAGCACCGGCATGCCGCACGCCGACCTGCTCGGCGACCTGGTGCACGACGGCGACTGGCGCGGCTTCGACCTGTCGTACGGCAGGATCGCCCGCCTCGTCGACAACCTGCGCGGCGACTACCTCGGCGGCCCGGACACCGTGATCCACTCGCCCGGCAACATCCAGCGGCCGCGGCTGCAGCCGCACAACCCCGGCCTGGTGCAGCGGATCTGGTACGGCGGAGGCAGCCTGCGCTCGGTTCGCTGGGCCGCCGAGAACAGTCTCAACCTGCTGTCCGGCAACATCGTCTCCGGCGAGGACACCGCTGACTTCACCACCGCCCAGCTGAACCTGCTCTCCGAGTACCGGCGCAGCCTGCGCGACGACCGGCCGGCGGCGCGGGTGGCGCTCGGGCGGGTGATCGTGCCGTTCGACAGCGCCGACGCCGCCACCCGGGCCCGCTACCGGAACTACGCGGCCAGTCGGCACGAACGCGCCCTGAAGCCGCAGACGGTGGCGGCGCTGGGCGGGAAGCGGTTCCTGTTCGCCCCGGACGTGGTCGGCACCACGGAACAGATCCTGGAGCAGCTGGCGGCCGATCCCGTCGTCGCGCAGGTGTCGGAGCTGCGCCTGGAGCTGCCGTACGAGTTCCATCGCGAGGAGTACGAACAGATCCTGCACGACGTCCGGCATCTGATCGCCCCCGAGCTGGGCTGGCGTCCCGCTTCTCCGGCGGTTCAGGAGGCGGGCCGGTGAGCCCTGGTCAGCATCGCCCGGTCCGGCTGGAGGTGCACGCCCGCGAGCCGTTCGCCGAGGCCTACCGCTTCCCCGGCATCGGGGCGTACGAAGTGCTCACCGCCACCGCCCACTACACCATGGACCCGAAGGCCGCCGTCAACCACGCGATCCCCGACCTCGACCTGGCACCTGGACTTCAGTCTCGGTGTAAGGACGGGCTTCCATGATGGTCCCCCGAACCCGCGGGCAGGGCCTGAGCCAGAGCGGGCGGGTAACGGTCCCGCTACGCCTGGCCTTTCCGTTCCTCTACCGCGCGCGTGGAATCGTCGTAGTCGGGGCCCGTGTCAGTGCTCCGCGTTAGGCCCGCAAGCCGAGACAAGGAGGGAGAGTTTCGGGCTCGACTTTGCGCTGACCGCTGATGTCCCGCTTCGCCCATTCCAAGACCATCCCGTCCTCCTGCAGAACTGATGAGGATCTCCGTGGACAGCACCTCGGACAACGTTCTGTCGCCGCATGCACTGGGCACGCAGCTGCTCAGACGGCTCACCACACCGCTGCGGCTGGCCGGCTGGATCGAAGAGGAAGAGCAGTGGTATGAGG
This sequence comes from Streptomyces sp. NPDC005820, assembly GCF_040630255.1. Lineage (NCBI taxonomy): Bacteria > Bacillati > Actinomycetota > Actinomycetes > Kitasatosporales > Streptomycetaceae > Streptomyces > Streptomyces sp. NPDC005820. The sequence continues at coordinate 110,222 of NZ_JBEXXE010000032.1, read as the reverse complement.
AGGAAGGGAGCCCGGCTGACGCCACCACGTCGATGGGGTTTCCCGCTCGAACTTCCACCTCCACATCAGCTGGTGCCCCGCCAGCTGCCACCTCGTCGTCGATGACCCCACCGACGGCTGGGACTGGGCAGAGAGCCTGCCCCCGCTGTTCCCGCTCGACGAGCCGCTCAGCATTGACCTGAGCGCCCAACCCACTCAGGCGGCGAAGGCAGAGGCCGCCCGTCGAGCCTTCGCCGCGGCTGGGCTCCTCGACGCGACCCGAATCCACCTGCCCGAGGACGCATCGGCGCTGCGCCATAACCTGGTCCTGCTGCTCTGGGCCGACCACATCCACGAGCCGATCGGCCGCCACCGGCGAGGGAACGACGGCCAAACCGCGATCGAGGCGCTAGGTGAGAATTTCTCTTGGCGGATCGGCAGCGGACTGCGCGCCTATCCGGTGATCGTCCCCGACGCAGTGCCGACCGCGGCGGCCCGAGGCATCGCCGAATGGTGCCGGCGACGCGAAAGCGACGTCGAGAAATGGCACTTCAAGATCGATGACGTCGCCATGGCACATGCCAACATCGCAGCCACCCGTGCCGTCCTGCCTCACGTCCACCCCGAAGGCGTCGACTGGCCAGCCGTGCGCCTCGCCCTCACCGCGCCCTCTCGCCGACTCGCGAACGGCCAAGCCCTACAGGACATCTTCGAGGAGGGGTGGGCGCCGATCCTCGCATCCATCCACCGGGAGATCGACCTCTGGCAGCAGGTCGACGAAAACCTCGGCCCGGAAGCCACCCTGCGCCTGCTCTCAATGCACGGTTCACGCACCGAGTCGATCGGCGAATGGTGGGGATCTGGCTGGTACGAGACGATGGTCCGCCGCGCCGTTCTCCGTGCGGCAAGTGACGGAGACCTGCCCACGGTCGTACCCAGTGTCTTCCCCGATGCGGAGCACTTCGCCGAAGCGGCCGCCGTACACCCCGACCTCCTCGACGACGACACCCTCTCCTGGCTCACCCGAGCCGTCTTCAAGGAAGGCTCTCTCCTGCGAAGCGCTCGCTTGCCGTCCACCGCGGCAGTCACCCTTCCGGACTGGGCCGTACAAGATCTACTCAATCTCCTCCAGCCTGATGACGAAGTGACATAGGCACCAGAAAACTGTGGTGAGTGAGCCAGCCGGCATGTGCAGCAAACCTATCCGCCCAGCAGGAATGGACCTCGGTGCCGTCACTCGATCGGCGAAGGAGCTCACGAGCATGTCCGCGAGCGTTGCAGCACATGACCAGGTACCCCTTCCCACGGCAGAAGACGTGGCAGAGTGCGGGGCGTTCCGTGGTCCTCCGCAGCGGGCTGACGTCAGCCTGCGGGGGCCGGATCGTGGAAGCATGGCCGACGTTCCCGAGCCCGGGGGGTGTCGGCGCTGCCCCAACCCGTTCCCCGACTACTACACGCAGGCCCGTCGTCTGATCTCAGGCATGGAAGAACTGGCAACGCTGGCCGGTCGGCTCGACTCCGGGCATGACCTGGAGGCGTATTGCCACGTCCTCACCTTCAGAATGTTTGGACCAGGAAGCAGCACTACGGGAGACATTCACCGCCTCCTTCGGAAGCCGCACTCGGCACTGGGCGCCGCGCGCGATCGGCTGGCGGAACGCCATGCCAACGCCTACCGCGGCGGAAGGGCCCAAGAAGAGCTGCTCCTGATCGGCACAGCCGCGCTCCTCGACTCCGACTTCCGACGCCGTCGGCCTGGGAAGTTCCGGCTCCCTTGGCAGGAGACTTGGGAAGAGATCTGCGAGGAAGCCTTGGACGCACAGGAGAGGAGAGACACCTTCTCGGGCACGGCACGTTACGACTACCAGTCCGGCTTCGACCGATGGTGCGAGAGGTGGCTGCAGGCCCTGGTGCGTCTCACTCCTGCCGAGCAGAGCAACCACGCCTCTCCAGTAGCGGCACGATGGGCGCGCGCATACGACGCCCTGGAGCGGGCGATCAAGCGCGACCTACGGGATGAACCGTGGGTGGTCAGGCTGGCCGATCAACTGCACCCTGCGGGGCGCGGGATGGTGACCGGCATCGCCGCTTCCATGGCCGAGCCGGTGGTCGTGGCGTATGACGGACGAGAGGGGATCGATCTGCCGTGGCCAGCCCAGTACCTCCTCTGGGCCCAATATCCAGGCGGTGCCCGCCAAGCTGGCCCCAGCCGACACCACCTGACGGCAGTCCCCCGGCTCTTCACCCTCCTCGACGGGTTGTCAACGGCCTCTTGATCGTCCCCGCTGGCGGCCTCAGGATGTCCCCGCTGGTGGAACACCCAAGCGGCCCGCACAGCGCGCCCAGGCACCTTGGCGGTGAGACGACCGCAGCCTCGGATTCCTACAGCCCCAAGAAACTTGGGTTCTTCCAGAGCCTTAAAGTCGGTTGCCTGGAGGCATCGTTGTGGCTGGATCCCTAGGGCAACTATCTGGCATCCGAGGGAGTGCCTCCCGGACCAGTCGCGGACCAAACGGCGCCGAAAGGCATCACCCCACGCGGTACTCCACCACGACCAACTCACACGCCCCGGCCCACCGTGCACGAGGTCGCTAGACCGTGGTGAGGCTGACACTTCCGAAGCTGGGCTGCGGTGCGGGCGCCTCGGTGGCGGCTTCGGCGGCACCCGCCACCGGCTGGGAGACGGACGGCACGATGGAGATGGTGACCGGCCCGTCCGGCAGCAGGCCCTGCTCGCGCAGCCGCTGGACCTGATCGGTGACGTCGAAGCTCACGTCGTGGCTGCCGTGGTCGTGTGCTGTACCGCCGACGTCGGCTGCGCCGAAGAAGGAGATCCAGCCGACGAAGTAGGGGCCCTCCGGGTCGAGTTCACCGCTGGGGCCGTTGAGGAAGACGTGGAACGGTGTTCCGGGCGGCACGTCGGTGCGCACATTGTGCACGGTGAGGATCAGGGTCTGCGGCGCGCTGCGGGCGGTCATGGATCGCATGGCCTCGCTGACGTCGCCGGCCGGCTCCAGGGACACCTCGGTCGGCCCATGGACGCTGAGAAGCTGCCGAGGGTTGCCGGCGGCGGACGCCAGAACCCGTTCGCCCGGTGCGGGAGCCGGGGCGGGCGGCACCACCACGGGCCGTGTCCCCGTTCCGTCGGTCAACGACTCGTATCCGTAGTCGAGCGGGTCGACCCCCAGGAACTCCCTGGGGGTGGGCTCCTGGAGCTGCCCGTTCTCGTCGAAGAACATGAACTTGTGGTCCAGCCAGGACGTGTCGTCCGGGTTGCGGTTGTCCCTGCTCAGCCAACTAGACCAGAGCCGGTCGATGTTGCTGTGGTGCAGCCAGAAGATCGGATCACGGGCCGAGCCCTCCACGGTGCCCATCCAGCCGCCGATTCCATCGTGGACCTGGTTGTGCGGGACGCTCTCCAGCTCACCGAATTTGTCGGGGCGGAAGTGCTCCATGGAGGTGTAGGTGATCTCACTGCCGAAGCTCGGCTGAACCGTCCGACGGCTGTGCGTCGCGGAGAAGACCGTCTGGCTCATGGCGACGAAGGGATTGATGTCCTTGTAGGGGAGCACTTCGAAAGCCGAGTTCGTCTTCAGGCTGCGGTGCGGCGTCTTCCAGAAGTCTGCCTGAGGCACCTGCATCTCCGGCAGGTAGAGCGGGTTGTCGATCGTCAGGTCCGTGCCGTCCGGCTCGCTCGGCATCATCGGACTGCGGAAGGCTGCCGGAAGGGCGCGCGAGGTGAAGTCCTCGAGCGGGCGCGAGGCGGGAGCGTTCAGCGCGTAGTCCCAGTAGGGCAGGGCCCAGCTTGTGGAGGGGTCGGGGGTGATGTTCTCCTCGGCGGCGATCTCCTTGATGGTCGCCCTGACGATCCGCTCGAAGTACCACAGGTAGCCCCGGTGCCACGGCAGGAAGAACCAGCCACCGTGCGGACACTGGCTGAAGGCCGCGTTCGTCTCGGTGATGGTGGGTGGGACACCGTGGATGCACCCCTGGAAGACCCAGCTCGTCGGGTCCGTGGCCGGCCGCTGCTGCATCCTCCCCACGGCCCGGGCGTACCAGTACAGCGCTGGATCCCAGTCGCTCATGTTGCTCGCGTCTCGCCGCTCAAACGCGACACCGTTAGCCATGTTGCTCCTAGCTCTGGTCGGGGCGCCCGAGTGGGACGCCCCAGATCCGTACCGGCGTCGGCGGCCGCCCCACCGCGTTTCGCCCAGAAACGTTCTGAGAGGTGAACCCCGCCGTGCCATCCAGACGAGCGGTACGCGCGGAGCGGGGAACGCCTTCCGTTCGGCGGTGACGCACCCTCGCGTACGGCATGCGGGTGGCATTCCTGCGGTCGCGGAGTCGGGGCGGTCGCAGCACCCTGGAGGGGTGCGCTCACTGCGCATCCCCGTTGTGCGGGAGAGATGAAATGGGCGTCGTAGAGCTGACAGGGACGTACACGTACCGGAGTTTCCTGAACCGGCCGGAGCCAGTTGACGACTTCAACAAGCTCCGGTTCGCGCAGTTGGAGCTCAGGCTCGCGGTCGATCCGGACGGTGCAATCAGCGGGGAGCTGGTCTTCCCGGAGGAGCCGGGAGCCGACCCGCTCGCCATGGACGGCCCCATCGCGGACTTCCACTACGAGTACGACGGCATCGTCCTGCGCCACTGGGAGACCGGGATCGGCCAGCGGATGACCCTCGCCGGGACGGTACTGCGCGCCGAGGACCACGGGAGTGGTCCCACCCTGGCCAAGGCCGGACAGACGGCCGGCTTCCTGGCGGTGAAGCGCGAGGCCTGACCCGGCGGGCTGTTCCGGCTCGGTCCGGTTCCTTTCAAAGCGGCGTGGTCAGCGCATGACGAGCAGAGCCGTCATGGTGACGAGGGCAGCCGTCCCGAGCGCCAGCAGCACGGGCGGCCCCGCCAGCTCCCCTGTCAGGCGTCGGCGCTGGGCCAGCGCCAGGGCCGTACCGGCACCCCGCAGCAGCACCCCCGCGACCGCTGCCAGCAGCAGCACATGCACCCATTCCTGAACGGGAGCCACTTCGGTGATCCAGCCGCCCAGGAGCGGGCTCAGGCAGACGGCGAGCAGCCACGGCGTCAGGCGCCGTCGGCCCCGTGCGTCGAGGACCGCCGTCAGCGCGAGTCCCTCACTGACGGAGTGCACGACCAGCGCGGCCACCACGAGAACCGAGGTCAGCAGGACCACCGTCATGCCCTCCACCAGCCGGTGCAGCATGAGGGCCAGGGCTGTCCCGGTACTCACGAGACGCCCCGGCTCACCCCGTCTGTGCATCAGGTGCCCCGCCGAGGCGAGTGCGAAAGCCGTCAGCGTGGTCACCGGCACAGCCCAGGCGGACAGCCCCACCTCGCTCGCCTCATGAAGCGCATGCGGCACGATGTCGAACCCGGCCACTGCCAGCAGCACACCCGACGCAGCCCCGAGCAGGACCGTCGAATGCCGCGACCAACGTCGTCCCGACCAGGCTCCGACCAGTGTTCCCGCCGTGATCAGCACCAGCCCCAAGTACTGCCTCACACCGAACTCTCCCCATGGCGCCGCGACCTGTGCACCTGCCTCGACAACCGCACCAACCACCGTTCGCCTTTCCTGAAGCAAGGGCACCAGCACCGTCGACAAGCCGGGGCCCCGAAGCCCGGCGAGGAAGTGCTGAACGCCGGACTACGGCACTGGGCCGGGTTTTCGTGACGCTGCCACAGCTGCTGCTCGGCCGCATGTTGGCGGCCTGCTCCAGGGGCACTCGGGTGAAGGACCCGACCCGGCGCCGTCGACCACGTCTCGTCGACGAGGTCGGTCAGCCGGAGCCACGCGTCGACCCGTGCGGCGGGCGGTCGCGGATCGTCCCGCTCGTGGGCCGGAGGGACCGGGCGAGGAGCCTCGATCTCCCCGGTCGGGCTCCTGTGTCGGTCCCGGCATCCCCGCGCCATCACGCACTCGTCGCGCAGCCACTCCGTCTCACGCGTCGTACGCCTCGGCCTCCGCCCGCGTCTGGTCGACGCGCACCCCGGTGACGCTGACGCCTGGGACACGGGCCCGCAGGGAGCCCGTGTCCAGCGAGCGAGGAGAGCCCTGTCAGCGGCGGCGAGAATCCCCGTCAGCCGTCCGGCGACAAGGCTGTCGGTCAGGGGATGGAGTCGACCGCAGCTGCCGCGTCCACCTTGCCCGCGCCCCAGTCGTTGTTGGGCGCCCCGCCGGTGAACGGGTCCAGCCGGGCCGTCTTGGTCAGGAGGAGGACGAGGTCGTCCTGGGTCAGCGTGGGAGTCGACTGCAACATGAGGGCACACACCCCGGTGAGGTGCGGTGCGGCCATGCTCGTGCCCGACATGGGCTGGTATTGGTTCGCACCCGCGGCCCCTACCAGTGCCGAGGTGATGGCCTGGCCCGGCGCGGCGAGTGTCGGCGCGTGGCGGCCGTCGCGCGTGGGGCCCCGACTGGAGAACGTGGAAAGGTTGCCCTGCCCCGCGCCCTTGGTGATGTAGGAGGCGGCGGTGACGACCTTTCGACTGGTCCCTGGTACCGAGATGGTCATCTCGTCGTTTCGGTGTGAGCCGATGAACTGGGGAACGGTCTGGCCTCGTTCTATCCAGGCGTGCCAGCGGCCGTCGTCGGCCACGGTCTGGCCGATGAGCGTGAGGCTCCAGGTGCCGGGCCGGATGGCGGTCTGACTGCCCGGGCTCAGCTGAACGTAGATCCGGTTGTCGCCGTTCTGGGGGTGGTGCACGACCGAGTCGACGAAGGCCCTGTTGCCGCCGGGAAGAGCCAGATCGGGGACTGTGGTGCCGGGGGTGACTTCGGCGCTCGCCGTGCCGTTGGGGGTGGTGATCCGCAGGGAGAGACGGTCGGCGCCGGGGTACCAGATGTCCACCGTGTCCGGCGTGTTGTCGCCTACGGGTACCAGGAACTGCACGACGTCGGATTCTCCCTGCGTCACCTGGCCCGTCGCGTGCACGCCGGCGTTCGCCGCGTTGCCCGCGGACTTCACGAGTGCGCGCCCCGGGGCGTTCAGCAGGTTGTCGATTCCGCGTTCCAGCAGGCTGGAACCATCGTGCGGTCCCAGATTGTCGCCCTGACTGATGTTGACGACCGCGGGCCGCCCGAGGGTCTCGGCGACCTTGAAGACGTAACCGACGGCCTCGAGCGTGCTCATGGAATCGCCCAGTGCTTCCGTCGTCGTCTGGTTGGCGACGACGACCAGGTCGGCCTCGGGTGCGACTCCGACAAAGGTGAAGGCCGGTTTGCCGTTGCCGGCCGACGAGCCGTCACCGGCGGCGATGCCCGCCACATGGGTGCCATGGCCGATACTGTCGTCCATGTGTCGCACCACGCTCATCGGGTCCGTAGAGCCCAATGCGGTGTCGATCGCGGAACGTGCGTATTCCACTCCGTGATTGAACGGTGGCGGTGAGGACTCTCCGGCTTCCGGAGCGAGGTTCTGGTCCCAGATACGCAGAATGCGGGTCTTCCCGGTCGGGTCCCGGAAGCAGCCGTGGCGCCAGTCGATGCCGCTGTCGACCACGCCCACGATCACACCGGCCCCTCGGAGTCCGGGCGGCCCGGTGTGGACCTTGTCGGCCTTGGTCTCGGGCACGGCGGCGTCCAGTTCCGGGAGGGTGGGCCGGGACGCCTCGACGTAGCCGACGGCTTCCAGCTCGTCGAGCTCCGTCAGACGGTCGATTCCGATGTCTCCGCCCACCACGTCCCCGGCCCGGACGAGCACGGTCAGACCCGTCTGCCGGGAGAGGTCTGCCAGGTCGTCGGCGCCGTGTCCCTCGGCCATGTGCAGGAGTACGCGTACACGGGGCGTTCTCACCCCTTCGGTCGTGAGCGCGAAACGGCCGGTGGACTCCAGGTCCGCCAGCTCTGCCGGGCCTTCCTCGGCCCGGGACGTCAGGAACTTCAGCCGTGAGTCGAGCATGAGCGGCCTTCTCTCTGGGGAAATCACCGGCCTGTCACGGTGCAAGGCGGGTGATCACTCTCTCTGGTGTGGCCGGGCGCCTGTCTCGGGGTGGAGGGGCTCGGCCAGCTCCACGTAGTCGACGCAGTCGACCTCCGTCAGGCGTCCGAGATCGCCGGGGGCGATCACCGCGGTCAGGACATCGCCCGCGGCCATCCCGACCCGTGCGCCGGCGTCGGTTATCTGCCGATGCTGTTCCTCGCCAGGCTCCCCCTTCACCCGGATGAGCACCCGGAAGGGAAGGGCGGCGACCGACTCACCGGCGTTCGCCAGCGCACGCCGTGCGGCGGAGCCGAGTTTGTCCGCGCGCATCGTCCCCACCTGCTCCGGTGAGTGGCCCTCGTCCGTAGGAACGCGGTGCGTCGACGTGCTGCTGTCGGCGACTGTTCCGCATTGCCTCTGTTACCACCGTAGGCATGACATGCGTCGCACGCCATTCCGCCGCGGACGGCCTCGGGCGGCCCCTTCAAGCACACCAACTGCCCACGCTCGACACAGGATCGCTTGCATCCGTGTCCCTCCGCGCCCGTCCGGCTTCCCGGCGGAACGCCCGCGCCTCGAGTCGCTCATCGTCTGTCTGATCACCGGTGCGGTGGCGCTGGGGGTCGGCGCATTCGCCCGGCGCGATCTGGGATCGGAGCAGGGGCACTACACGAGGCAGGCGGAGAGCCGTACCCGCACACTGACCTCGATCGCCAAGGGTCTGGCGATCCCGGCGCTGGTCCTGGCGGTTCTCGCGGGCATCGCCTACCTGGTGGGCAGCCCCCACTGGTGAGGATCGCGGCTGGCCGGACGTCCTGCGGTCCTCGCCCGAGGCCGCCACCGACAGCACCTGCTCAGCGAGCGTCAGCCGCCAAGGACGCCCCCTCCGCGAGCCTGGCCTTCGCCGATGGGGTCGAGCGACATGACCGCCGTGCAGACGACCTCGCGGCCACCTCCGTGATGCTCCCGATCACGCGGAACGGGAGAGCTGCTTGCGCACCCATGCGGGATCGGGGTTGGTGTGCGCCTGGCCCGCCACGATGACCGTCGGCACGGTCTCGTTGCCATCGTTGGCCGCCCTCACCGCTTCGGCTCCGACCGGGTCGCGCCAGATGTCGACCCAGTGCATCCGGCGGGCTCTACGGCCCAGCCTGATGCGCAGGCGCATGCAGTACATGCAGCCAGGTCGCCACAAGACGATCGGCCGTCCGTCGACCGCGCTGCGGCGTTGTGCCTCCAGCGCGCCGATCGACCTCGGGAAGACCACAGGTGAGTTCACACACGCGAGCAGCACGAAGACCGCGAGAAGGCCTGCGGCTGCGCCGGGCGTCCCGCCGACGAACAGCCCAGCCGCGAGGGCTGATCCGCACAGCACAAGCAGCAGCGGCAAGATCCAGGCGCGTGTCATGAAGATGAAGGCTATCGATGAGTCGAGACCGCTTCGCACCAGGGGCTTCGGCTGCATCACCGAGCTCGGCTGGATGATCAGGAAGGCTGAAGCGCTGGGACGGACGGGGCGGCGACCGATGAGTTTCTCCGCGATCCGCAGTCAGAGCCATGGTTGGTGTGCCGCATGCCAAGAACGGGACACGAGACAACGAGGAACCTGAGATGCGTACCCTGATCAGCACCGCCTTCATCTCGCTCGACGGCGTCGTGGAGGCACCTTCCCGAGGCGTTCGACATCAAGGGCCGCGAGCAGAAAGGCCACCGCGATGCTGATGGGGCGCGTCAGCTAAGAGGCGTTCAGCCCGGTGTGGCCGGACATGGCGGACTTCGCCGACTACAAGGTGATGCCGAAGTACGTCGTGTCCACCACCCTCAGCGAAGACGCCCTGGTGTCGAACTGGGGCGAGACGGCGATCCTGCGCTCGCTCGACGACGTCGCGGCGCTGAACCAGGCCCTTTCGGACGCCGGCCTGATCGACCGTTTCCACTTGCTGGTCTTCCCGCTCCTGCTCGGGGCGGGCAAGCGTCTGTTCAGCACCACGGACAAGGACACCCAGAGGCTGAAGCTCGTCGAGCACGAGGTCTACGCCAACGGTCTGCAGAAGAACGTCTTCGATGTCGTCCGCTGACAAGGCTCCCGCACGCGCCGTGTTGTGACCTGGGTCACATTTGGCGGGGGGTGTCGTTGACGCGTTCGGCCCGGGGCTCTTATCGGGTGACCGCAAGCCCGCTTCCGTACCCCCGCGACAGGACCGACGTGCTGACCTTACTGACGACACTGGGGCTCATTGCCATGGCCCTCACCGCGGCAGGAGTCCACTGGCTGCGAGACCGCTCCCGCGAAAGGCTGTACCGGGCCGTGGCCGGCTCCCTGCCCCGCGGCGGCTCCCTGACGGAGCTCCAACCCGACGGATCAGCATGGGAGTTGCGGATCCCGTCCGCTCACGGGGAGGGAGACGGACGATGAGTGGATCCATCGCGGAATACGACAGGTTCTACCGGGAACACCGGCAACGCCTCGTCGTGACGGCGGCCCAGATGCTGGCCGGAGACATCCACCAGGCGGAGGAACTGGTGGACGAGGCCTTCGAGAAGGCGTTCCGGCAGTGGCACCGGATCGACAGCCCTCGCGCATGGTTCAGGACGGTCATCGCCCGCAGCGTCTACAAGAGGTCGCGGCGTCTGGGGCGGCTCCAGTCCGTGCTGGGCCGCATCCACGCGGTGGAACGCTCGGTCACCGCCCCCGATCCCTCCGCCCTGCTCGAACTCCGTGAGGACTACGTCCGCGTACGGAAGGCCCTCGCCGGACTCAGCGAACGGCAGCGCGCCGTCGTGGTGCTCTACTGGTACGAAGGCTGCTCGCCGGAATCGATAGCGACGCAGCTGCGCATCTCGCGGAGCACCGTGGCGGCGCACCTGGCCCGGGCCTACGCCCACCTGGCCCGCGAACTCGGGCCGCACAGCGAGGTCCTCGACCGCTTCGACGACCACGGAGAGGAGCAGCGGTGAGCTGGTTCCGCAGGCCCGCCCAGTCCCCGGCATACGATCCGCTCATCCGCGGGCACCTGATCCACTCCGCCGAGGTGCTGGACACCGTGCTCACCGACACCGCTCCCGCCGACGACCGACAGGCGGACGCCCTCGCCGCGCTCAAGCACCGCGCGGCCACCGGCGGCCGCCGGACATGGCGGTGGACCAGGATGCTCCAGCGGCGCGAGCGCGACCCGCTGACCACGTTGCCGAACCGGTCATGGCTGATGAAGCGCACCGCGTCGCTCCTGGACGAGGCCGAGGGCATCGGTGTGCCGGCCGCTCTGATCGTCATGGACCTCGACCGCTTCCGGGCAGTCAACCAAACCCTGGGCCACCCGGCTGGTGACCGGTTGCTGACGAAGATCGCCGACCGGCTCCGCCATGCCGTGCCCGCCGGTGCGGACGTGGCACGGTTGGGCGGTGACGAGTTCGCCGTCGTCCTGCCGGTCGTCGGCACCGCGGCGTCGGCGGTCCGCGTGGCTCGGGACATCGCCGCCTCGCTCGGTTCGCCGTTCGACCTGGACGGGCTCCCCCTCGTCCTGGAGACCAGCGTGGGGATCGCCGTCTACCCGGACCACGGCCGCGATGCGGCGGAGCTGCTCCGCCTCGCGGACTTGGCCATGTACCAGGCCAAGCGCGACCGTACGGGCGTCGAGCTCTACCACCCCCCGCGCACCACCGGCACACCGAACCGACTCGAAGCGCTGGGCGAGTTGCGCGGGGCCCTCGACGGGCACGAGATCCAGGTGCGCTACCAGCCCAAGGTCGGCTTCGACGGCCGGGTCGTCGGTCTGGAGGCCCTGCCCCGCTGGGACCACCCCCAGCACGGTGACCTGACACCGGACGAGCTCGGTGTGATCGCCGAGTCGTCAGGGCTTCGTCCGCTTCTGACCCGGTACACCCTGGAGACGGCGCTCGACCAGGTGGCCCGGTGGCGGGCGAGGGGTCTGCGCGTGTCGGTCGCGTTCAACACCACTCCCCGGGACCTTCGTTCACCCGGCTTCGCGGACCTCGTCACGGCAGCGCTCGCCCGTCACGGGCTCCCCGGGACCGCCCTGCAGATGGAGATCACGGCGGAGGCCTTCAACGACCTGCCGCAGGTCACGGCCGCGCTCACCGAGCTGACGAGGCACGGCGTGTGCATGTCTCTCGACGACTTCGGCACCGGCTACTCCTCACTCGCCCAGTTGCGCCGGCTCCCGCTCGGCGAGCTGAAGATCGCCCGGTCGTTCGTGGCCGAGATGGCCGCCGACCACGCCAGCGCCGAGATCGTGCGCTGCTCGGTGGACCTGGCCCGTTCACTCGGGCTCGGTGTGGTGGCCGAGGGCGTCGAGGACGACGAGACCTGGGAGCAACTACGCGACCTGGGCTGCGACGCCGTACAAGGATGGCTGGTCGCGCCGGTGATGTCCGCGGAGGAGACCACTGCCTGGCTGCTGGCCCGTACGCACGAAGGTCATACCGGTCCGGCCCCAACCGGCTCGCCCACGAACACCCCACACAGCTCCGCATGACGGCTGTCGCGGCCCAGCAGCCCCTCGTGCTTGCCGACCGCCGACACGCGCCTTGCTCCATGACCACCCCGCGGGGTCGGCTCGGGACGCGGCGATCGGGCGGCGGGCGACCACGGGGCTGTGCGGCGGCAGGGGAGCCTCGCGAACTCCGGAAGATCATCACCTTCACCGCGACCGAGGACACGGCCCGCGACGCAATCTCAGCAGAGGTGCCGGCCGGCACCAGCGTGTTGCTTCCTGACTGCCCGACTGCATCCTGATACACGGTTTCCTCCGACATCGCCCGCGACGGAGGTGTGCGGAAGCGGATGCAGACCGCCACTGTGCCAAGGCGAGGCAACCACAGCAGACGACGGGCATTCCGAGCGGGCCCGGCCAGTCACGTTTCGGCCGACCCCCGTGGCGTCTCCCACCGAGAAGGCCGGCCAAAGCCCCGTCACTCGCCCGGGGACCCGTGTTACCTTCTCCGACCACGGGAGACAGGCCGTATCGCGCGGATCGCCTCTCACGGGGGCGACTGAGGGAGGCACGATGCTCGAAGAGTCGCTGACTGCCTTGGCTGCCAGTGGCGGTGCCGCCATCGTCGCCGCGATGGCCACCGATGCCTGGGCGAGCACGCGGGCGGCGGTGGTACGGCTCTTCCGCAGAGCCGGGGAAGGGCAGCAGACGACCGTCCGCTTATGCCTGGAGGACGACGCCTCCCTGGTGGCTGGGGCGTCCGACGCCGTGCAGGCGCGCCAAGCTCTGCTGGCAGCGTGGCAGTTACGGCTGGAGACCTTGGTGAGTCAGTACCCTGACGCCGCCGATGAACTCCGAGCCCTGATATCCGCTTCCCTGGCCGCACTACCGCAGCACGAGCGTCACTGGGTGCAGAACAACATCGCACGGGATCACGGACAGGTCTTCGCCGCACTGGGCGGCAACGTCATCGTCCATGCGTCACCGCCACCGCCGCCGCCTCCTGCCCCCGAGCCCCCGGACGCTCCGGCCACCGATCGATGACGGCCGACAGGCCCGGTGATCCGCAGCGCCATCTCGAGCAGCGCGTCACCGCGACCGCAGGGTTCGCCTACGGCACGATCGGGGCGGACATCCATGTGTTCGGGGACGGGACGCCCGTCTATCTGCTCGCCGGCTGGCGTCCTTCCCCGCAGGCCGACGCGGAGTGGCTGTCGGAGCTGCCGAGCCGGATGCTCAACGCCCGTTTCTCCGTCGTCCCGTTCACCGGCCGTGAGGCCGAACTGGCCTCACTCCTGCAGTGGCGCGACAACGGTTCACGCCTTGCCGTGCGGTGGTTGCACGCGCCAGGTGGCCAAGGCAAGACACGGCTCGCAGCCCAGTTCGCGCGACAGTCCGCGGAGGCGGGGTGGCAGGTGGTCACCGCCACTCACGGCCCCGGTGCCGTCCAGCCTCCACCGGGAAGCCAGGATCTGAGATCCGGTGCCGGCCAGGGCATCGTCCTCCTGGTCGACTACGCCGACCGGTGGCCACTGACCCATCTGACCTGGCTCCTCAGCAACTCCCTCCTGCACCGGCCCGGTGTCCGGACGCGAGTTCTCATGCTGGCGCGGACCGCCGAGTCCTGGCCCGCGGTCCGGGGTGCTCTGGCCAACCACCAGGCGGGCACGTCCATCCAGCAGCTGACCGAGTTGCCGAACGGCTCTGACGGACGCGCGGACATGTACGTCGCAGCTCGCGACGCCTTCGCCTCCCGGTACGGTCTGCCGGTCCCGGCACGCGACCTGCCCACGCCCGGACCGCTCGACCAGCCGGGCTTCGGGCTCACTCTCACCTTGCACATGGCGGCGCTCGTGGCGGTGGACGCCCATGTCACCGGCCGTCGAGCACCTTCCGAGACGGCCGGACTCACCGTCTATCTCCTGGACCGCGAACACCTGCAGTGGGCGCAGATGTTCAGCGCCGCGGACCGACCGGCTCAGCGGCCGGCCGGCTCACAGAGGGAGTTCAGGACGCCGCCGCAGGTGATGAACCACACCGTCTTCGCTGCGGCTCTCACCGGACCGGTCAGCTCCCGGGCGGGCGTCTCGGTGGTGGAGGAACTGTCCGCACCCCTGCCGCCTGCGCAGGTTCTCGCCGACCACGCGTACTGCTACCCCGCGCCCGGGCCCGGGCCCGACCCAGGGACCGTGCTGGAACCGCTCTACCCAGACCGGCTGGCAGAGGACTTTCTCGCGCTCACTCTGCCGGGACACCCGGCTGACTACCCCGCCATGCCCTGGTCCCCAGGCACGGTCGCGACCTTGCTGTCCCGGCGCGATCAGGCCGCGACGCCCGCCTGGGCTCCGCGCTCGATCACCTTTCTCCTCGCCGCCGCCCAGCGCTGGCCACATGTGGGTTCCGGACACCTTTATCCCCTCCTCGGCGCCGATCCGGCCTTGGCGCTCGCCGCCGGAAGCGCTGCGCTCACCGCTCTCGCCGCGCTCGACGACGTTCCCCCCGAACTGCTGGCCGCCATCGAATCCCACTTCCCGCTGCGCCGCCATGTCGACCTCGACACGGGCATCGCTTCGGTGACCTCCCGGTTGGTACAGCACCGGCTCGCCGGCGCGGACAGCGACGACCTGGCCACCCGCGCCGCTCAGTACCGCAAACTCGGCAACCGCCTGTCGAACGCAGGGCAGCACGAACGCGCTCTGGAAGCCTTCGAACAGGCACGTGCCGCCTACCGTCCCCTTGCCGCCCAGGATGCCGCCACTCACGAACCCGAACTCGCCGTCGTCCTCACACATCTCGGCAACTGCCTGGGCCTGCTGGGCAGAGGCGAGGAGGCGCTGGCGGCGACACGGCAAGCCGTGTCGTCCTACCGTCGGCTGGCCGCAGCCGGTCCCGAGCGCTACGACGGGATGTACGCCGGCGCGCTGAGCAACGTCGGGCTGTGGCTGGCCATGACGGGCCGCAGACAAGAAGCTTTGGCCGCCTCGGAAGAGAGCGTGGCGGTCTGGCGCCGCTTGGCCGCGGCCAACCCGGACGCCGGGGAGTTCCTGGCCCAGGCCCTGCACAACCACGGCAATCAGCTCTCCGACGTGGGCCGCCCCGCCGAAGCCGCGGCCGCACTGAGGGAGGCGGTGACGCTCCGGCGCCGACTCGCCGAGAGCGACGCTGCGACCTACGAGCCCGACCTGGCCGACTCACTCATCAATCTCGCGAACCACCTGGCGGCCCTGGGAAAGCGCCCCGAAGCCCTGGAGAGCTCACGGCAGGCCACCGAACTCTGTCGGAGGCTGGCCAAGGCCAACCCTGACGCGCATGAACGGAATCTGGCGATCGCCCTCACCAGCCTGGGCGCCGACCTGTCGGAAGCCGGGCGCTGGGACGAGGCCATCGAGGTGACGGAGGAATCGGTGGCCCTGCGGCGGCGGCTGGCCGCGGCCAACCTCGCCGCCCACGAGCCCCTCCTCGCGATGTCGCTCTCCAATCTCGGCTGGTTCCGCCTGTCGGCGAACCGCCCCGCCGAAGCAGTGAAGGTCTGCGAGGAGGCCGTAGCGATCCGGGAGCGACTGGCTGCCGCCGAGCCCGAGGTGTACCGCCCCGACCTGGCGCAGTCGCTCACCCATCTCGGCCTCTGCCTGGCCACCAACGGGCGGCCCGACGAGGGCCTGAGAGCGACCCTTCGTTCAGCGGCCCTCTACCGTGACGTCGTGGCCCACAATCCGCCCGCCTACACCCTGGAGCTGGTCCGCGCCCTCAATAACATCGGCCGCTTCCTCGCCTTGGCCCGCCGCTGGCAGGAGGCGATCGCCGCGGTCGACGAGGCTCTCACCCTGGCCGACCGGATCGCTTCGACGAACCCGGTGGCGTACGCGGAACTCGTCGGCAATCTACGGATCACCAGGAAGGCCTGTCTACGGCGGTGGACCCCAGGGGCGTCGCTCGACTGAAGTCATCCGGGGTGGTGCGGCCGCCACTGATCCGCACGCGGCCCCAGGAGCCCCGCGTGGCTTCAGCGGCTGTGAGGGAGGCGCCTTCGTCTGATCCCGGACAGGACGCTCACCGTGTGTCGAAGTCCGTCCCCCGGGAGACCTCCTCCCACGTGGCCAGTTCGGTCCGCACCGCGTCCAGATGCGCGACGAGGGAATCCACCGCGTCGCTGCCGAGGGCGAGCCGCAGCGGGGTGTTCTCTGCATCCAGGGCCAGCCGGATCGCCGCGGCGGCCTTCGCCGGGTCGCCGGGCTGGGTACCGTCGCCCTCCCGCACCACCTTCCGGGTGGCGCCGACCTTCTCCGCGTACGCCGGGTGCTCCTGCGAGAAGTAGGCTGCGCCCTTGCCGAACAGGTTGGTGCGGAACGCGCCGGGCTCCACGATCAGCACCTTGACGCCGAACGGCGTCACCTCGTCGGCCAGGCCCTCCGACAACTGCTCCAAGGCCGCTTTCGTCGCGCTGTATGCGGAGAAACCGGCGAAGGACAGCTGTCCGCCGAGACTGCTGATGTTGACGATCGACCCGCTGCCCCGCTCCCGCATGTGCGGCAGCAGCGCCCGGGTCAGACGCGCCGGGCCGAACACATGCAGCTCGAACAGGTCGCGCAGTTCCCGGTCGGTGGTCTCCTCGAACGCCCCGACCTGTGTGCGGCCGGCGTTGTTCACCAGCACGTCCACCCGGCCGTAACGGGCCAGGACGTCAGCGGCCACGGCGTCGATCCGCTCGCCGTCGGTGACGTCCAGGGCGATCGCCTCCACCCGGTCGGGGTGCGCGGTGACCAGGTCGGCCAGCGCCTCGGTCCGTCGGGCCGTGCCGATCACCGTGTCCCCGGCGTCGACCGCGGCCTGGGCGAGGGCCCTCCCGAAGCCGCTGCTGGCGCCGGTGACCAGCCAGACCTTGCCCTTACGGGTCATCTGTTCGTCTCCCTCTTCAACTGCCGTTCGGGACCTCCCCGCCGACCTCTCAGGGTCCGGACCGTCGAGGTCCGGCTCGTCTTCTGTGACCCCGTCGTCTGCCTCTCCGAGTGTCCGCTCGCCACCGCGGCAAACGCCGGTATTCACCGGCCTGCCTGCGGCTTGGACCAGCGGCACAGCAGCCGGAACAGGGCGACGGTGACAGCCAGTCGGCGGTCCCACGGTGCGGGAGGCGGCCAGAAAGACGGTCGCTTCGTCATCAAGACGGCCGGCGCGGTGTTCGACGACCGTGTGCAGGAGCCGGCGCAGCGTCTCGCGGAGGGCGGATCCGTGACTTCGGATCTCCGGTGTGGTGGGGACGTACACCAGGAGGAGGCCCTCACTCCGGCCGAGGAGGCAGTGGAGTGGCCTTGCTGTCCTCCGCCAACCGGGCGCGGATCTGCCGGCCGGGCTCTGAGTCCGTGCCCTCCGCGCAAGTTGGCCGACCGGGCGGGTCGACCACGTCTGCCTGCTGCGCGAACTCGACGACATCCTCGAAGCCCAGTCCGGACCCACCGACGCCCCCTTCACCCCGCACCCCGACACGCTACGTCCTGGACTTCCGTACTGCTCCCGCCGCCGTCGGCGACCGACTGACGACCGCTTGGTGCGGGCCGTTCGTCTCCTGAGCGGGTCCCTGGCCGCCGTCACCGCAAGCTCCGTGCCGCGGGACGGGCTCCGCCGACGCCGGCATTCTGCGCCGCGAGCCGCTGCTGGAGGCACAGATGGCGGAACTCGTAGTGCGCGCCCGACTGGCGCAGCACCCCACGCCGGTGCGCCTCGTCGAGGAATCGCATGAGCCGCCACGGCGCGCGCCCCGTCACCGCCAGCCAGACCCGGGCCACCCCGAGTCGGCCCCAGGCGCTCAGCGCTGCCGTGGCAGGACCGATCGTCGTCCACAGCTCCGTGGGCATGGTGTTCCACAGACTGACCGTGGGCACCGCCCAGACCAGTGCCAGACAGGCCCCGCCGGCGAGCACGGCGGCGAGTGCGCTGCGCGCGAGCGCGGCCGCGCGATCGGTCCGCAGCGTGCTCTGTGGGCCGGTGACGCGCATGATGTCGGAGGGGATGCTCAGGGCACGGTGGACCCCGGCCGCGCAGCCGCCGACGACCCCGATGAGTAGACCGAAGGCGGCGAAGGGGACGACGGCGTCCCGGACGACGACGAGCGAGGGCCGCTGAGCGAGCCACAGCCGGACCGGCTGCGGCAGGGTGAGCACCACGTTCCAGGCGTCGGCCGGGGGGCGGCCCGGTGAGGTGAGCACCCACCCCTCGCTCCGCCTACGGATCCGGACCCTGTCGTAGACGGGTTCGGGCACCCGCCCCTTGTACGCGATGTCCGCGTCCCTGGGGATCGCGAGCGGCTCGGCCCCGTCGCCGCCGTGCAGCAGCAGGAAAGGGTACGGCTTCGTGGAGGCGGCGCTTCGGATGCCGTCGGCCGACATCCGGATGTGCCAGTCGCCGATCACCCGCTCACTCGCGGGCGCGGCCACCGACCGGATCTCGTGGGCTGCGAAAGCCCCGATGACGCCACCGAAAGCCACCGAGGCGAGTACGCCGACGGCCTGACAGAGGAAAAGGCCGCGGAGCAGACCGCTCCCGAAGCCCCGCAGTACCGCTGTCGGGACCGTGTACGGGGCCGTTGCCCGTTTCCCGTAGCGCTGTGCTGCCAGACACAGCATCGCGCCGGCCACTACGGCGGTCACGGCCAGAAGCACATGCCGCCGGCCCACCGCCAGCGGAACCACGCCGACGAGGGTGAGCGCAACGCCCAGCGCACGGCAGGTCCCCCGCCTGTTCGGTCCGCCGCTCCAGGGCAGCGCCATGGGGGACGGGCGGTCGGGCAGGCCCGCGACGGCGAACAGCATCGACACGATCAGCCCGAAGAAGCATCCGTTGAGGAACCAGACGGGCCTCGGCGTGATCACATCGCTGAACCGCAGTCCGACCACGGGCGGCACCACCAGCCCGTACACGACGCTGATTCCGGTCACCGCCACGGTCAGCGTCACCGCCGTACGACCCAGCTCACGTGGACTCCGCCCGACGCCCGACCTCGAGGGAAGCAGGAAGGCAAGCCCGAAACAGAGACCCAGGAGAAGACCCATCAGATGGACGAGGACGGACGGTGAGAGACGCCAGTCACGCGCGGCGCCGTCCCCGTAACCGGCCAGCGGCACCAGCCAGAACGCCGTGAGCAGCGTCAGCACGGCCGACCCCATCACCCGCATCGCCCTCGGCATCGCTGTCGGGAGCTCCCACCAGGCGAGCCGCCAGACGCCGTGCGCCCGGTCGTGACCACCCACGTCCCGGGCGAGACAGCTCAGCCAGCGGTGCGCCGCGTCCGGATGCCAGGTGCCCTGCGGACCGCCGAAGGCAGCCGGCACGAAGGCGTCCAGGAGATGCTCCTCGATGTGTTCGGCGGTCGGGAACCGCCCGGCGTCAAGGAGTTCCGCGGGATCGCGGCACCGGTCCCCGTACACGGTGCGGGCCAGGGCGACCATCAGCGGCGAGCGAAGGACCTCGGACAGCGGCGCACAGGGAGTCGCCAGAACCGGCGTCCAGACGGTGGAGCCGTCGCCGCGCGAGGGGGCCGTGGACTCCAGATAGGCACGCACGGTCGTGAAGTCCAGCGGGCGCAGTTCCACGACCTCGGCGGCGGTCACGACGTCGCCGCCGTGCACGGCTCGGGCCCAGTCGGTGGTGCGACAGGTGAGCAGGACGGGCAACCGGTCGTCGAGTTCAGCGTTCAGGCGCCGCAACGCCTCCCCCCGCACCCGCTCGGGAAGCTCGTCGAGGCCGTCGAGCACGGGCAGTACGAGACCGGCGTCCAGCAGTTCACGGGCCGGCGTGCACTCCCCACCGCCGGTGCCCAGCGGCCGGTACTCCGTGGCCAGCCGCTCGGCCAGCCATTCGCGCAGCCCGGCGGAGCACGGGTCCCAGCTCGCGAGGGCGAACAGCACCGGCACACGGTCGCCCGGCCGCCGCGCGGCGAGCGTCCCCAGCACGAACTGCACGGCGAGGACGGTCTTCCCCGCCCCCGGTCCGCCCAGAACGACCAGTCGGCGGGAGGGGACGCTCCTGAACGTCTCGACGATCCGCTCGAGACGCTGGTCGCCGTCGCGAGGCTCGGGCAGCACAAGCCCGCGCCGCACGTTGCGTCGGTGGTCCGCGAGCGGTGGGCCCACGCGGGACCAGCGGACGCTCAGTGGCTCCGGGTCCTGCAGCCGCCGTAGCCTGGCCTCGGCCGCCCACTGGGACTCCACCGCCTCGGCGAGTTCATCGGCTCTCCGCCGCCGTTCACCATGTGTCCCGTCACCTTCGGGTACCCGCAGCAGGTCGGCCACGAAGGCACAGACCGAGACGAACGCCGAGATCGCGGAGATCCACATCGACGCTTCGTCGCTGTCGCCGTCCCCGCTCGCCAGTACCGCGGTGAGCCCGACGAGTGCCGCCGCGACCACCCCGAGTCCGACGCGCCGTTGTACTCGTGCCTCGCCGAGTGGTGTCCCCATGGCCTGCCCCGTGTCCGCGCTCCGCCGTCCCAGGTGAAACGAGGCGTCGGGCGTCTGCGTACCGGTGCGGAAGGAGGCGCACGGAAGCCCGACCATCCCACTCGCGACAGAGAGTGCGCATCCACTCTCTTTAAGTTACTATCTGATTGATCATCGGCGGGAGGAATGCCATGAGCTACACACTGCTGCGCGGCTTGTTCGTCATCCGTTATCCCGACCTCCCGAGGCAGGGGCCGGAGCCCGACGGCGACACGGTCAAGTTCAAACCGGACACACCCGCCCTGGTCGAGGGCCTGCGTCGGCCGTCAGGTACACCGCCGGACATCAACGCCCGGGGCATCTCCGTGCGACTGGAAGCGATCGACGCACTGGAGACGCACTTCGGCGAGACCCACCAGGAACTGGGAGGCGCCGACAAGGCCCGTGACAGGCTGCTGCAGCTCCTCGGGTTCACCAACGTCACCTTCTTCGAGGACCATCCGAACAAGGTCGAGTCGGCCGACCAGGACAGCATGCGCGGATACGTCCTCTCGAACGGGATCGACGCCAACGGCCGCATGATCGGGTTCGTCTACCCGGGCGACCCGGCCGAGCCCGACGGGACGGACGTATTCCTGGACGAGGCCGGAGTGGACCAGTCCGCCAACGCGACACTGCTCACCGAGGGCCTGGCCTACCCGGCGTTCTACGCGACCCTGCCCGCCTCGCTCCGCACCCACCTGACGACGACGTCCCGGGCGGCGCGGACAACGGGGGCGGGGGTGTGGCCCGACTCGAAGGCCGACCCGAACGGCAAGGCCCACGTCCCGGATCTCGACGCGCTGCAGCAATTGGTGATGTGGCCCAAGCTGTTCCGGCGGATCGTGCCCTACCTCGCGGCGGGCGCCACCGACTTCAACGGCTTCGACGCCTGGCTGCGGAGCGACCCGGTCCACCGCGACGATCCCCTCTTCCTGCTGGACCAGGGCGAGTACGGCAACCTGCACGACGTGATCGAAGCCGCGGGCCAGGACATTCAACTCACAGTCTGGCCGGAGGACTTCATCATCAGCCCCGACCCGGCGCCCCCTGGGGCAACCATCCACCCCTAGAAGCAGCGCTCGTCATGGGCATGGGCGAAGCGTGACCCGCTCCGGATCAAGATCCGGACCAATCTCCTCGTGTCGTACTCGCCGAAGAAGCTGGGCTTCTTCTAGAGACATGGAAAAGGGCGCCTGAGCTGGGAAATCTCCCGCCAGGCGCCCTTGTCGGTCGCCGTTCGGGCAGCAAAGCGAAAAGGTGCCTTGCGCCCGATTCATCCCACCGGCATCCCAGTGTTGCCCACCTGATCCGGAATATTTCCGGACCAGATTCCGGTCATCCCTACTCGCCAGGAGACGGGGAACTGTCCCAACGATTCATCGACTCCTCGATCTGCGAGCGCACTCGGCGGGGTCCACACCGGAGGCCGGCCAGAAGGAGATGCCGGCGTGGCGCAGGTCGTAGGGCCGCTTGGCGAGGTTCAGCGCGTGCTCGTCCAAGGTGAGTGCGGCTTCCCTGGCGCGTCCCCAGGTGACGCCGTAAGCCGCGTTGTCGGCCCGAACGCGGGGCTGCCGGAGCAGGAGCTTTCCCGGCCGGGTTGCCGGCGGATCAGCGCAGTCCGGCGAAGAGATCGTTCTCAGGTACGGCCGCGCCAGTGGTGTCCTTGACCCGTACGAAGGTCTCCATGCCCATCAACTCGCCGAACCTCTCCCTGCCCATCTTGAGGAAGAAGATGTTCTCGCCCTGACTGGCGTGCGCGGCCAGCGCGTCGAACTTCTGACCGCTGAATGCGCTGGTGTCCACCCACGTGGTGATCTCGTCGTCGGGGAGGCCGATCTCGGCCATGGCGGCGGCCTCGGCGGGATCCGGCTCCGGCATGTCCTCATGAAACTCGCGCATGATCTCGCCGAACCGCTGCATCCCCGAGCGGGGCATCGTCGTCCAGTACACCTTCGGGGTCAGCTCCGTCATCTCCAGCGCTGCCATGGTGATGCGGTGGGCCTGGATGTGGTCGGGGTGGCCGTAGAAGCCGTTCTCGTCATAGGTGACGACCACATCAGGTCGGTAGTGCCGCATGAGTTCCGCGAGTCGTACCGCGCCCTCCTGCACGGGGGTCTGCCAGAAGGATCCGGGGGCGTCGTTGCCAGGCCAGCCCGCCATACCGGAGTCGGCGTAGTCCAGCATCTCCAGATCGCTGACCTTCAGCACCTCACAGCTCGCCTCAAGTTCTTGACGGCGCATGAAGGCGACGGCCGACGGATCGTGCCCGGGATCGCCCGGCTTGACACCCCCCGGTCCGTCACCGCAACCGCCGTCGGTACACGTCACGAGAACCGTACGGATGCCGTCCGCCGCGTACCGCGCGAGGACCCCTCCGGTTCCGGTGGCCTCGTCGTCGGGGTGGGCGTGCACTGCCATGAGCGTCAACGGCCGGTCAGTCATGAAACGGTCCTCCTGCAGACATACGTTTGGTCCGAGAGCGCGGCGGGCGTACGGCAGGCCTGCGGCCATGATCCCGGTGGGGTGGACCACCTCGTGGCCTCCGCGTTCCCGTCCGTGCTGCGCCGCTCCCTCGGACGATGCAACCGCGCCGCCGGGTCGGCTGTTCCCAGCGCGGCCGCTCGGCCTTCCAGACATCGGTAAGCGGAAACCCCGGGGGCATGGGCCCTCACGGATACGGGAGTGGGGGGGCACACAAGACCAACCGGGTCGGCAGGGGTGGGCCAAGGCGGATCGTTTCTGGTAGGGCAGATCCTGCCGGTACCGGCGTCCGTCCTGCGTGGCACCGTTCAACGGCCTCTACATCGACGCCGCCGACGGCATCCCTGTCAGCGATGCCGAGGTCTTCGCGGCGCGTTCGGGTGCGGGCGGTGCGTTCTTCGCGTAGCCGACGATGGCGAACGGCAACGCGATGCTCCCGCCTGGGCCCGCTTTTGGGCCCCTGCGGGCCGCCCTGACGTGGGAGGAGTCGATCACCGCCCGTGACCAGTCCAGCTTGTCCTTCGACCGCAGCTTTTCCAGCAGCAGCACATGAAGCCGGTCTCAGACACCGGCCTCGTTCCAACAGGATCCCGCGCAGCGCCTGCCGGTCCGGAACTCGAGGTCTGTCCTCGACCGGCTTCGGCGCCGGCACGGGCAGCAACGGCTCGATCAGCGACCACAGTTCATCCGACACGATCCACGGCCGCGCTTGACGTTTTCCCACGGCCAGACCAACGACAGACCACACCGACAGTCTGAACGGTCCAAATGAGATGGCTTGTTAGCTGATGAGGCGTTCGAGGGTGGCGAGTTCGTCTTCGGTCCGGCCGGCGAAATGGTGCGGGTCGAGGATGGTGGCCTGGGCGATGCGGTGGCCGAAACCTCTCATCCGTCGGCATCGTCGTCACCGTGCAGGCCGCCGACATCCCGCCCGTCCGGGTCGACCAGCTCACCGAGGGCGGCTGGCTCGTCGTCCCATTCCGGATGCGCGGCATGACCCGCACGGTGGCGTTCATCCGCGACAACGAGCGGCTCGTGAGTGACGGGCTCGAGCTGTGTGGGTTCGTGCCGATGCAGGGTGTCGGGGAGAACCGCGTGGGCCTGGTCCCCCTCCACGAGACCCGACCCGCGTCGCCCGTCGGCGGGCGCGGGGCGGGTCGGGTCGGTCCGTCCCAAGGGGCGCCCGTAGGGCCGGGACAGGGCCAGTCGCAACATAGTGCACTGACTGGCCGGGACTCGAAGGCGATGTCGCCGTGACAGCGCAATGGCTGGTGACGGACGTGTGCAGGGCCGGCGGGAAATCCAGACGACAAAGAGCACTCAGCGGAGCGGGTTCCCGGTCAGTACTGACGCCGGAACCGTACGCTGTCGCTGTCGAGGTCCTTCAGCGTCGGCGTGCCGAGCAGGGCGAGGGTCCGCGTCATGTCCGCGTGGAGGATGTCGAGGACACGGCTCACGCCCGGCTGGCCGCCGGCCATCAGGCCGTAGAGATACGGTCGGCCGATGAGACAGGCGCGGGCGCCAAGGGCGACGGCGGCGACGACGTCCGCGCCGGTGCGGACCCCGCCGTCGAGGTAGACCTCAGCCCGTTCACCGATCCCCCGTACCACCGCGGGAAGTTCCTCCAGCGGGGTCGTCGCGCGGTCGAGCTGGCGGCCGCCGTGGTTGGAGACGACGACGGCGTCGGCCCCGGCGTCCACGACGAGGCGGGCATCGGCCACGGTCTGGACTCCCTTCACCACGAGCGGTCCTTCCCACTGGCCCCGCAGCCACTCGAGGTCGGTGATCGTGACGTGCGGGTCGAAGATCTGGCCGACCAGGTCGGCGACGGTGCCACCGGTCTCGGTGAGCGAGGCGAACGTCAGCGGTTCGGTCGTCAGGAGATTCGCCCACCATCCCGGGTGCCGGCTCATGTTCATGAGTGTCCGCGGCGTGAGCTTCGGCGGGATGCTGAAACCGTTGCGGACGTCGCGCAGCCGCGCTCCGGCGACCGGGGTGTCGACGGTGAGGACGAGCGTGCGGAACCCGGCCTCGCGGGCGCGCGACACGAGTTCGGCGCTGCGGCTCCGGTCGCGCCACAGGTACAGCTGGAACCACTGGTCGGCACCGTCCGGCCGGGTCCCGGCGAGCCGCTCGGGTGTCACCGTGCCCATGGTGGACAGCGCGTAGGGGACAGCGGCCGTGGCTGCCGCAGCGGCGACGGCGTACTCGCCCTGGTGGTGCATGAGCCGCGTGAAGCCGGTCGGCGCGAGGACGACGGGCATCCGGGCCTGGCGGCCGAGGATCGTCGTCGACGGGTCGGGCTCGGCGACGTCGACGAGGACGCGGGGGCGGAACTCGACGGTGTCGAACGCGTCGCGCGAGCGGGCCATGCTCACCTCGCCCTCGGCGGCGCCGTCGACATAGTCGAAAACGGCCTGCGGGACCCGCCGACGTGCGATCTCGCGGATGCCCGCGACGTCCGGGGCGCGTCGCAGACGCGCACGGGCGCCCATGCCGCTGAGGTCGGCACGCAGCAGAGGGCCCAGCTGGGACCAGCGGGGGAACTGCCGACCGGCACCACGGGGACTCGCGGTGCCGGCGGCGTTCACGGAGGTTTTCATCGCTCTCGCCTGGGGTTGTCGGGCAGGCCGTCGTCAGCGGTGGTGGACGGTCCGCTCGAAGCTGTCGAAGGTGTCGAGGACGGCTTGGTCGGCGAAGGGCAGGATCTGCGTGCAGAGCAGGCCGCAGTCGTCGCTACCCTGATCGACCCAGAAGTACGTGTTGCCCAGGCCCGCCCAGAACAGGCTTCCGGTTGAGCGGCCCTGCGTGCTGGGGGCCTCGTTGCGCAGGCCCAGCAGGCCCCACGTCTTGTCGATGCCGGCCAGGAAGTCGACATCGTTGGAGCTGGCGGGGTCGACGGTCGCGATGGGACCGATCCGCAGGCCGCCTATCTGGTTGCGCAGCGCCTCGTCGACCAAGTCCTCGGACAGTACCCGGACGCCGCCGAGCGCACCGCGGCCGAGGAGCATCCGCAGCAGCGTGAGGTAGTCGCGGGCGCTGCCGTACATGGCGCCGCCGGCCATCTGGAACTCCGGCTCCTGGGTCATCTCGAACTCGATGGGCACCAGGCCGTCCGGGGTGCGCGCGTGCATGCCGGCCAGGCGGGCGCGGATGCCGGCGGTCAGCACGAACGTCGTGTCGCTCATTCCCAGCGGGTCGAGCAGCGCCGCCCGCAGGTAGTCCTCCAGGGACACACCGGACACCTTCTCGATCGCCTTCCCGACCCAGTCGATGTTCATCCCGTACTGCCAGGCGGTTCCCGGGTCGAACGTCAGCGGGGTGGTGAGGGTCACCTCTCTGCACTCGATGATGCCGGGCAGGCCCATCACCTCCTGGTAGCGCAGAACGTCGGCGTTCCAGAAGTGGTAGCCGTTGCCCGCGGTGTGGGTGAGGAGGTGCCGCAGTGTCACAGCGGTGCGAGCGGCGCGCAGGACGGGGAGGCCGTCGTCGTCGAACCCTTCCAGTACCTGCAGCTCGGCCAGTTGCGGGAGCAGGGTGCCGAGGGGGGCGTCGAGGGAGAGCTTGCCGCGCTCGACGAGTTGCAGGGCGCCGATCGCGACGATCATCTTCGTCATCGAGCCGAGCCAGAAGACGGTGTCGGTGGTCATGGCGCTGTCGGTGCCGAGCGCGCGGGGGCCGAAGGCGCCTTCGTAGACGACACCGTCGGAAGTGGCGGCCACCGCCACAACTCCGGGGATCAGACCGGACTTGACGCTCTCACGCAGAACGGAATCCAGGGACTCGGTGAGGGAAAGGCTGGTGACGGACATGGGGAGGACCTTTCGACTTTGTCCATACGCTGTGCCGCAGCCATGCCGATACGGCGGCGCACGGCACAGTGGTGAGGCGCTGCGAGGAAGGGGGAAGGAGGAAGGGGGCGGAGAGGGAGTCGCCGCGGGGTTCACGGGCGGCTGCCGTGCCGAGGCGCACCGGCATGTCGGTCGGTGAGCAACGAAGATCCGCGCCTGCGCCGACGGAACGCGCTTGGCGACGTATTCGACAGCGGCCGGGGGGAAGATGCTCGCGTCACCGCCGATGACGGGCGTCGGGACCGTGATCCGCGGCAGGACGTCACGCCAGTCCGCGAAGCAGTGGTCGGTGAGGGGTGCCCGCGTCCGCGCGGGGCAGGGCGGAGTTGACCTCGATCGTCCACTCGATTTCTTCCGCGGGCGTAGCGGGCGTGAACATCGAGGCGACGAGCCCGCGGCTCACGTCGGCAGCGGCCGGCCCCTTGAGTCCGGCGTTGAGGGAGGAGACCGTCGCGTTGTCGAAGATCGCCCCGAGTTCCGCCGCCTCGCCCTCGGCCCAGGCGGGGTCGGCGACCAGGACGGAGAGCTGGTCGACAAGGACGAGCCCGCCGAGCCGCTCACCGCCGAACAGGTCCCAGTACGCCCACGTGACGGAGCAGCGCATCGAGTGCGCGACGAGTGTGACGTCCTGGCATGCGAGGGCGACGAGTACGTCGTGCAGGTCCGTGACCGGCCGGGCGATCCGGTAGCCGTGGCCGGGCTTGTCGCTCTCGCCGTGACCACGCATGTCGAGGGCGATGACGCGGTGGGTGCGGAGAACTCGACGATCCGGTGGCGCCACTGGGCGGCGGTCTGCGACCAGCCCGGCACGAGCACCATCACCGGTCCGGTGCCCTGTTCGAGGAAGCTGACGGTGACACCATCACCGGTGACGCCGTGACCGCGGCGGAAGTCCTGCGTCATTGCACGAGTCCTGTTCATCGGGCCGGTTTCGTCACCGGCCATGCCCGCGCGGCGTTGCGGGCCGCTGGCCTATTTCAAGTGATGGCGGCTTTGCGGGCAATGGACGTGCTGCCCACATCCGGTCGTCACCGATGGGTGAAACCTCCACCACTACCCGATCATGGTGTGGTCCATCGGCGTCCGGTGTCGGGAGCGAGGGTTTGCGCGAGGCCGCGCAGGTGCAGTGCCAGCTGCAGTTGCAGGGTCCGGCCCGGCTCGCGCCACCCGGTTCCGAGGAGTTCTCCGATGCGCTCCAGGCGCTGGTACAGCGTGTTGGGATGGATGCGCAGCTGCTCGCAGGTGCGGGCGTGGTGCTGGGACTGACCGAGGAAGGCTTCGAGGGTCGTGGCGAGGTCTCGGCCGCGGGCCCGGTCGTATGCGAGCACAGGGCCGAGGGCGGCTTCGACGAACGCGGCGATGTCATCTCGGCCGGCATGGCTGAACAGACTCCGGTACGGACCGACCTCGGCCGCGGTCGCGACAGCTCCGGGGAGTTTGAGGGCGAGAAGGACGGCCGCCGTCTGCCGCGCCGCCTCGTGACCGGTACGGACCGCCGCCACCCCGCCGGCGGCCGGTGCGATCCCGCCGGCCGCCGGCAGGTCACCGTCCCACAGAGCCGCTATCCGGGCCCGGACCGAGGCGACGTCGTGCTGCCGTGCGAGAACGACGAAGCGGCCGGCGTGCTGGGCGACCCACCCGCGCAGTTCGGCGGCGATCCGGGTGGCCGCCGCGGCCACGGCCCTCTCGTCCTGTCCGGCGTTGTCGAGCACGACGACGACGCCGATCGCGTCGATGTCGATGTCGGCGGCCACGGCTCGACGCCGTAGCTCGGCGTCGTCCCCGTCGCCGGCGAGCAGTGCGGTCACGAACGCGCCGCGCGTGCGCAGTTCGGCCTCGGCGACGCTGCGCTCGGTGGCGACGACCAGTGCGGCTGTCATGGCGCCGATCTCCAGCAGACGTACGGTCTCGTCGCCGATCCGCGCGTCGCTGACCGCGACGAGGCAGCCCGCGCAGCCGTCGCGCATCCGGATCGGGACAAGGGCCAGGTGATCTGGGCCGATGGCCGTCCGGGAGGCCGGCTCCTGGCCGGAGAGCCATCTCTCGGGGGCACTGCCGATGACGGCGACCACGTCGATGTCGTCCGCGCCGGGTCCCGCGTCGAGCCGGGTGCCGTCCGCGCCGAACACCTGGACCGGCAGACCGACCGCCCGCGCCACGGCCCGTCCGACCTCGGGGATCCCGCCCCCGCGCAGGACCTCGGCGGTGAGCTGCTCGCGCAGTTCACCGGCCTGTCGGCGCAGTGTGTCCGTGCGTTTCAGGGCCTCGTTCGACTGCCGCAGATCCGCGACGGCCCGCTGGTTCTCCTCGAAGAGCTGGGCGTTGCGCAGCGCGACGGCGGCATGGGCGGCGAGACCCGCGAGCAGTTCGACCTCATGGTCGCTGAACCGCCGCGGACGGCGGTCGGCGGCGAGGAGAACACCGAGCGTCGACCTGCCGAACCGCAGCGGGACGCCCAGAACGCCGCCGATATGCTCGCTGACCACGACCGAGTCGACGGACCGGACCCGGCGCAGCCGCCCGTCGTCCAGATACGACTCGCTCCACAGGGGCCGGCCGGAGCGCATGACCTCGCCGCCCAGGCCCTCACCGTCCCTGAGGACGACGCCTAGCAGGGCGTCACCCAGCGAGCCGTCGACGATATCGATGCGCAGGCCGCCGTCGGCGGTCGGCAGCAGGATGAAGGCGACGTCGACACCGAGCAGGAACCGCGACTGCGCCACGACCTCCTGGAGCAGCCCCGCGCTGTCCCGCAGGGACGCCAGCCGCCGCACCAGGTCGTCGCGGACGCGGAGCTCGCGGGCGTCCCGGCCACGGTCCGCGAGCCGGGCACGGATCGTCTCGGCGAGTTGTGCCTCGTCCTCGACCCGCCGGCGGGTGGCGTCGTCCGCTCCCGCCAGGAGAGCCGCGCGCAACCGCTGGATGTCGCCCGGCGAGCAGTCGTCGGCGAGCAGCCCCAGCCAGCCTCGGGACCCCGCGGCGACCGCCGATCCCTCCGGTGCCGGGCCGTCCGGTGCCGGGCCGGCCGTCGTGGTCTCGTCCATCGTCACATCATCGCCCGACGGTGACCGGCTACATCTCCCGGGCCCCGGAATGGAGAAACCGTCCATTCATGGCCCCGTCCGGAAGGGGTTGACTGGGCGCGTGACCGACCTTCGCGTACCGGGGACGCCGACGTCCCTTCTCGCCGCCCTGCGCCGCGCCGTCGAGCCCGACCGGCTCCTCCTCGACGAGGAGATGATGCGGCCCTACACGCACGACGAGGCCGAGTGGGCCCCCCACGGGCTCCCCGCGGCGGTCGTCAGACCCCGCACGACCGGCGACGTCCAGGCCGTGGTGCACACCTGTCTGGCCCACCGCGTCCCGATCGTGCCCCGCGGCGCGGGAACGGGGCTGTCGGGCGGCGCGAACGCCGTCGACGGCTGCGTCGTGCTGTCAACCGAGCAGATGACCCGAATCCTCGAGATCGACCCCCTGGAGCGCCTCGCTGTCGTCCAGCCGGGCGTGGTCAACGACCATCTGCGCGCCGCGGCTGCCGAGAAGGGCCTGTGGTACCCCCCGGACCCGGCCAGTTCCCCGTGGTCGACGATCGGCGGCAACGTCGCGACGAACGCGGGGGGTGTCTGCTGTGTGAAGTACGGGGTCACCCGGGACTACGTACTCGCCGTGGAGATGGTCACCGGCACGGGCGCCGTCGTGCGGCTGGGACGGCGGACCGCGAAGGGGGTCGCCGGGTACGACCTGCTCGGGCTCGTGGTGGGCTCCGAGGGCACGCTCGGCGTGGTCACCGAGGTGACAGTGCGGCTTCGGCCGGCACGGATGCCGGAACACACGGCCGTCGGCCACTTCGACTCCGTCAGTGCCGCCGGGCAGGCCATCCACGAGGTCGGCGCCGCGGGGATCGTCCCGTCGGCCCTCGAACTCGTCGACCGGCACTGCCTGGCGGCGGTCGACGCATGGAAGAACATGGGCCTGTCCGTCGACGCGGACGTCGTGCTGCTCGGTCGCACGGACGCGCCGGGCGCGGCAGGGCACGACGAGGCCGACCGGATGGTCGAGTGCTTCATGCGGGGCGGCGCGAGCCGGGCCGCGCGCTCCACCGACAAGCAAGAGGCCGAGGCGCTCTTCGCCGCCCGCCGCCTGGCCTATCCCGCGCTCGAACGGCTCGGGCCGGTGCTCACCGAGGACGTCTGTGTGCCGCTCCGTGCGGTGCCGGTGATGCTCGACCGCATCGAACGGGCGGGGCGGCGGCACGACACGGTCATCGCCAACATCGCCCACACCGGCGACGGCAACCTGCACCCTCTGCTCATCGTGCCCGGCGACGACCCGTCGGCCCGCAGGCGTGCGCAGGCCGCGTTCGACGACATCATCGGTGACGCCCTCGACCTCGGCGGCACCGTGACCGGCGAACACGGCGTGGGGCTGCTCAACCGGGACGGTCTGCGGGCGGAGCTCTCGAAGGACGTCATGGCCATGCAGCGCGCGGTCAGGGCCGCACTCGACCCGGCCGGGATTCTCAACCCCGGCAAGATCTTCGACTGAGCGGGGCTCCGCCGCCTGCGTACGGCCCGCCGTTCACTCCGTGGTCGGTACGGTGCCGTCGCCGCGCCGCCACGAACTGAGGACGACGAGGGTCCTCGTACCGACGACACGGCCGGTGCGGCGCAGCCCGTCGACGACGTGCTGCAGGTGCTGGACGTTGTCCACCCGCATCCTGACCAGGGCGTCCGGGTCCCCCGCGATGGTGAGCACCTCCAGCGCCTCGGGCTGCCCGGTGACGGCCTGGATGAACTCGGCGACACCCCGTTCCTGCACACGCCGGCGCGTCCGAGCCGCCAGCTTCAGGCCCAGATGCGCGAGCACATCGCGTTCGTCGAAAGCGGGAAGCCCGCATGACCCTCACGACAGCCCCCAGGGTTCCGGCGAACACCACGGTGGCGGCGCGGCCCATGGCACTCGCGCACGCGCTCAACACCGCGCTGCGGGACGCCCTCGTGGACGACGACCGGGTCCTGCTCCTCGGGCAGGACATCGGCCGCCTCGGCGGTGTCTTCCGGGTCACCGACGGGCTCCAGGACGAGTTCGGCCCGCTGCGTGTGGTGGACACCCCGCTCGGCGAGGCGGGCATCGTCGGCAGCGCGATCGGCCTCGCGATGGCCGGATACCGGCCGGTGTGCGAGATCCAGTTCGACGGGTTCGTCTTCCCGGCGATGGACCAGATCGTCACCCAGCTCGCCAAGTACCGGCACCGCACCGAGGGGGCAGTCGGCCTGCCCGTCGTCATCCGAATCCCCGTCGGCGGCGGGATCGGCGCCATCGAGCACCACTCCGAGTCCCCTGAGGCGTACTTCGCACACACCGCCGGCCTGCGGGTCGTCGCCCCGGGAGCGACCGTGCCGGCACACCGCCTCATGCCGACGCAGGAGTCGGCCGACCTCATCCGCCTCGTCCGCGACATCACGGCCGACGTCCTGCTGCCCCGGGCCGCCGATGACGAGACGACAGGCCGATTCCCACGCGAGGTGTTCGCCACGCTCGGCAAGGCCGGATTGCTCGGACTGCCGTTCCCAGAGGCCGTGGGTGGCGGCGGCCAGCCATACGAGGTGTTCCTCCAGGTCCTGGAAGAACTCAGCTCGGCGCGGGCGAGCGTCGCCGTCAGGGTGAGCGTCCACACCTTGTCGTGCACCCCGTTGCACCACGCCGGTACGGCGGAGCAGGTGGCCCAGTGACTGCCGGACGTGCTGGGCGGTGAGCAGCTCGGCGCGTTCTGCCTCTCCGAGACGCACGACGGCGCCAAGGCGTGGACCACACACGGCGGGCAGGCGGACTTCTACACGGCCCTGGCGCGCACCTCCGACGACGAGCGGCGCGGCATCTCCTGCTTCCTGGTCCCCGCCGACACTCCGGGGCTGGTCGCGGACACCCCTGAGCGGAAGATGGGGCTCACCGGTTCGACCACGGCCGCGATGCTGCTCACGGACTCCAGGGTGCCGCTCGGGCGCCACATCGGCGCGGAGGGCGACGGGCTGTCCGTCGCGCTCGCGGGGCTCACGGCCGGGCGGCTGGGCATCGCCGCCGTCGCCACCGGAGTGGCCGCATCCAGGACGAGACACGTGCCCAAACTTATGGTGAAGCTCGCGGTGTTGCTGCCGCGCTGTGACGAGCGGCAGCGGCGGCCGTTGATGGCCGCGGAGGCGCGTGCTCTGTGGCATGGCGGCGTTCGGGCCCGTCGCGCGGGCGCCTTCGGTCAGCGAGCCCACGGTCCGCAAAGGTGTGTTCGAACTGGAGGCCGGTGAGGCGCCGCTGGGGGCGGGCGCGACGTCCGGGTGGAGGCCGCAATCGGGCCGCGGATCTGGATCCGGGGCTGCGACCGGCGCTGTTGGCGCTGGTCGACCCGGATGGGCGGGGAGATCCGATGTCGCCACTGCGGTGGACGGTGAAGTCGCCCCGCACGCTCGCGCGGAAGCTGACCCAGGCCGGGCACTGGGTCAGTACCGCGACTGTCGCCGGCCTGCCACGCGAGGAGGACCTCAGCCTGCTTCCGCACACTCCGTCACCACCGAATGTGAGACAGGGCCGTTGGCTGGACGGACAGCTCAGAAAAACCGCACCCGACCCGAGTCGGTGTGAGGCAGGCCTGTCCGCCCAATACCCCGCGGATATGCATGGTCATGGCCGAAGAGAGTTGGCAGTCCAGCGGGCGAGTACTTGGTCCGCCGAGGACTTCCTTGTGGCTGTCGGCATCGCCGTGGGGGTGCCGCTGAACCTCGGTGCGGGTGCGGGCTGCGTGACGTCGTCGATGACGATGTAGGTGTCGCGTGCACTGAGGTGGGCGT
The DNA here is from genome assembly GCF_040630255.1 of Streptomyces sp. NPDC005820. Lineage (NCBI taxonomy): Bacteria > Bacillati > Actinomycetota > Actinomycetes > Kitasatosporales > Streptomycetaceae > Streptomyces > Streptomyces sp. NPDC005820. Next base: position 76,207 of record NZ_JBEXXE010000032.1, on the reverse strand, counting down.
GTCGCGCCGCCTCGGCCGGAGTCAGGACGGGTGCGACGCAGGCGTCGGTTCCCTCGAAGTGGGCAGCCCAGTCGGCCATGGTCCGGGTCGCGAACGTGGCTTCGAAGATGGATGCCATCTCGCCGTGGCGCTCGGTCTCGTCCTGTGCGGGAATCACGTCGGCCAGGCCAAGTTGATCGACGAGCGTCCGGAAGAACTGCGGTTCCAGGGCACCGACCGCGACCCAACGGTCGTCGAGCGTCCGGTACAGGCGGTAGTACGGCACTCCGCCATCCAGCATGTTCTTGCCCCGCGGCTGCGAATGCCGGCCGGAGGCACGAAGCCCGGCCGTCATCAGATCCAGGTAGGAGGTGCCGTCGACGATGGCAGCGTCGACCACCTGGCCCTGACCCGTCATCCGGGCACTCAGGAGAGCCGACAGCACGCCGATGACCAGGAAAGTGGATCCTCCGCCGAAGTCACCGAGCAGGTTGATGGGAAACTGCGGCCTGTCGGCCGTCTGTCCAAGGCCGTGCAGCACACCGGTGATCGCGATGTACGTCAGGTCGTGACCCGCGGCGTGTGCCAGCGGTCCGGTCTGCCCCCATCCTGTCATGCGCCCGTAGACGAGCCTGGGGTTGCGCGCCAGACAGGTGTCCGGCCCCAGGCCCAGACGCTCGGTGACCCCGGGACGCATTCCTTCGAGGAGGATGTCGGCTTCCTCGATGAGTTGCAGGGCCAGCTCGACACCGCTGCGCGACTTGAGGTCGACCTCGACGCGTTCACGGTTCCGTGTCAGGAGGTCCTCCGGACCTCCCCCGAGGAGCTGGGGCCCTGGACGGTCGATGCGGATCACGTCAGCCCCGAGATCGGCAAGGATCGTCGCCGCGAACGGTCCGGGCCCTATGCCCGCGAGCTCGACGACCTTCACACCTCCGAGCGGTCCCGTCGCGATCACCGCGGGGCCATCCGCAGCGCGCCGTCCATGCGGATGACCTCACCGTTGATGTAGTCGTGCTCGATCAGGAACACGGCGAGCCGGGCATACTCTTCGGGCCGCGCCATGCGCCTTGGAAACGGCACGCCGGCCGCCAGGGTCTTCTGGAACTCCTCCGTCACCCCGGCCAGCATCGGTGTCTCCACGATGCCCGGCGCGATCGTGTTGACCCGGATTCCGTACTGTGCCAGATCGCGTGCAGCCGGCAGGTTCAGGCCCACGATGCCACCCTTGGACGCCGCATACGCCTCCTGCCCGATCTGGCCCTCGAACGCGGCCACCGACGCGGTGTTGATGACGATGCCCCGTGCGCCGTCCCCGAGCGGGTCCGTCCTGGCGATCTGCTCCGCCGCCAGGGCGAGCACGTTGTACGAGCCGACCAGGTTGATCGAGACGGTCCTGGCGAACAGCGCCGGGTCGGTCGCGCCGCCGTCCTTGTTGAGAACCCTTCCCGCGGTGCCGATACCCGCGCAGTTCACGACCGTGCGGAGCGGACGTCCGGCGGCCGCAGCGGTGGCGACGGCGAGGCGCACGCCGTCGACGTCGGTCACGTCGACGGCGACATACGTGACGCCGTCGACGGCGCGCGCCTTGTCGATCGACGGCTGCAGGTCGAACGCGAAGACGGCGGCACCCTGGCCGGCCAGTGCCTGGGCAGTGGCCGCACCGAGCCCTGAGGCTCCGCCGGTCACGATGGCAGCGGTGTTCTGGAGATCCATGTTTTCCTTCGTCGTGATCGATGTCGTCCGCACCGGCGGACGTGGTCCTGCGTCGGAGGCGTGCCCGGCCGGAAGCCTTCGTGAGGGCGTCGCTCATGGCCACAGGCGACCGGAAGACGCCCGGTCGTCGAACAGGGGTGCGGTCGGACCGGGGGCGGTCGTGTCCGGTGCCCTCGGGCTACAGGCTCGGGAGAGGGCTGCTCATGCCGCGCGGGTCCGCGCGGCGATGTCGCGGCCGATGATCTCTTTCATGATCTCGGTCGTGCCGCCGTAGATCGTCTGGATACGCGCGTCACGGAAGGCCCGGGCGATCGGGTATTCGAGCATGTAGCCGTAGCCCCCGAAAAGCTGGAGCGAGCGGCTGACGACCCTCTGCTGGAGTTCCGTGGCCCACCATTTGGCCTTGGCGGCTTCGACCGCGGAGAGGGTGCCCGCGTTCAGTTTCATCGTCGCCGACTCGACGTAGGCACGGGTCACGTCGAGTTCCGTCTCGAGCTCGGCCAGCGTGAACCGGACGTGCTGGAAATCGCCGACCGGTTGACCGAAGGCCTCCCGCTCGAAGACGTAGTCGCGGCCCCACCGGTAGGCCGCCTCGGCCGAGCAGAGCGCACCGACGGCGATGGAAAGCCGTTCCAGCGGCAGCCGCTCCATCAAAGCGTGCAGACCACGCCCCTGCTCTCCGAGCAACTGCCCCGCGGAGAGGCGGACGTTGTCGAAGAAGAGCTCGGCAGTGTCCTGAGCGGCGAGTCCGATCTTGTCGAGCTTGCGGCCGCGCTTGAACCCGTGCTGCCCTTCCTCGACGACGAAGAGGCTGAAACCGCGGGAGCCGGCGTCGGGGTCCTTGCGAGCGAGGACCACGACGACATCGGCCTGGATGCCGTTGGTGATGAACGTCTTCTGACCGTTGAGGATCCAGTCGTCGCCGTCTCGTACGGCACTTGCGCGGGTGCCTTGGAGGTCACTGCCGGCGCCGGGCTCGGTCATGGCGATCGCGCCGATGAGCTCACCCGAGGCGAGGCCGGGCAGCCAGCGCCGCCTCTGCCTCTCGTCGCCGAGTTCGGCGATGTAGGGGACGACGATGTCGTCCTGGACCGAGAGACCCGCCGAGAACGATGTGACGCCGGCGTGGGCGCACTCCTCCGCGACGACGAACCGGAACCGGTAATCGCGGGTGCCGCCACCGCCGTAGGTCTCGTCGACGCCGATACCGAGTACACCGAACTCACCGGCGCGCGACCACGCGCTGCGGTCGACCAGCCGGTTTTCCTCCCACTTCTGGTAGTGCGGTATGACGTCACGTTGGATGAACGTGCGTACCGTAGAGCGGTAGGCGTCGTGGTCGGTGTCGTAGAAGCTCACGGCTGGCCCTTCAGACGAGCAGATCGGCGCGGTTGTCCCGCTCGAGGCGCTGGATGTAGACGGCGTACATGGTTTTGGCGTGGGGAAGCAGGGCGATCAGCTTCGGCAGTGCGCCCGACACCGTGATGTGCTTACGGGCGACGGCCAGCGGGATGCTGACCTTGCCCTGCCAGAACCGGTTGGCCGTCTCACCGTCGAGGGTCATGGTCATGTTCGGCGTCGGGGCGTCGGCGTCGCCGTAGTGGACCTGGGCGGCTGGGAGATCGACGGTGATGACGGCGTCGGGCTGCGACAGGTTCATGCGGAGCACCAGCCCTGATCTGGCCAGGGCCTTTTGCACGTCGGGGTCGGCGAAGCCGGCCTCGAAGATGCCGCCGATGTACTTCTCGGCTTCGGATGTGTCGGCGAATGTGGCCAAGGTTCGCTCTCCTTGCGAGTGGGTCAGAAGATCTTGCGAAGCATCCGCTGGGCGAGCGGACCGTATGGCGGGTAGACGATGCGCGGATCCGGCCGGCTCGGTCTCGCCAGGTGGGCCTTGCGGTGGCTGAAGGTCTGGAATCCCCATTCGCCGTGGTAGGCACCCATCCCGGAAGTACCGACACCGCCGAACGGCAGGGCTGGGACCAGGAAATGCACTGCGGCGTGATTGCTGATGACAGCCCCTGCGGAGACCGCGGCCCGGTACCGTCGCTGCAGCCGCCGCGAACGAGTGAAGACGTAGGCCGCCAGGGGCTTTGTGCCGCGGGCGATCCGGCGGATCGCCTCCTCGTCACTGCCGACGGTGACGACCGGGAGGATCGGGCCGAAGATCTCCTCGGTCATCAGCGCCGAACCCTCGCCCGGATCCACCACGACCGTGAGGTCGACCTGGCGGCGCCCGGGGTCGCCGGCCCCTCCGATCAGCACCTGTCCACCGTGGTCCTGCAGCATGCCCGCCAGCCGCCCGGCGTGCCGGCTGTTGACGATCGGCATCGACGCGCCGCCGTCCCCGTTGGGACTCAGCTCGACGAGAGCCTGTCTGAGCTTCGGCAGGAACACGTCGCGCACGGTCGCGTCGACCATCACGTAGTCGGGGGCGATGCAGGTCTGACCGGAGTTGAGGAGTTTCGTCCAGGCGATCCGCCGTGCCGCGACGTCGAGATCGGCGTCACGCGCGACGAGTACCGGGCACTTGCCCCCGAGTTCGAGGGTGACCGGTGTCAGGTGTGGTGCCGCGGCGGCCATGATCACCTTGCCGACTTCCGGGCCGCCGGTGAAGAAGGCGTGGTCGAGCCCCTCGGCAAGGATCGCCTGCGTCGCTTCCGGGCCGCCCTGGATGACGGCGAAGGCGTCGGGATCGAGGTACTCCGTCACGAGCTCCGTGATCAGCTGGGCCGTCCGCGGTGTGTGCTCAGAGGGTTTGATCACGGCGCAGTTGCCGGCGGAGACGGCCGCCACCAAGGGGGCGAGGGTGAGGAGCAGCGGGTAGTTCCAGGGCCCGATCACGACGACGACGCCGAGCGGCTCGTAGTCGTACCAGGCCTTCCCCGGGAACTGCGAGAGCGGAATCGGCACTCGTCTCTGCCGCATCCACTTCCTCAGGTGTTCGCGGGCGAACCGCGCCTCGGCCGCGGTCGGCGCGATGTCGCCGAGGAAGGAGTCATGCTGGGGCCGGCCCAGATCCTCGGCGAGAGCGGCGGTGATCCGCTGCTCTCCCTCGGCCAGCATCCGCTCGATCTGCGCGAGTTGGGCGAGCCGCCAGGCGATGGGCCGGGTGCGACCGGAGGCGAACGTGGCGCGCAGCCGGGCGACCTGCGCGGTGACGGTGAGCGTCGGTACGGTCATCGGGCGCTCCTCAGGACTCGCGCACGCGCTGCTCGTAGGCTGCGCGGCGCTCGGGGTCGAAGGTGAGGAAGGCGTCGTACGCGCCCATCTTGCGGTTGACGAAGTCACGCAGCCGTCGGCCCAGCAGCGACTGTGATCTGAGCATCGGTCCGACGACGGCGGGAACGTACACGTCGTCACGCTTCTTCTCGATCGCCCTGACGATGCCCTTGGCGACGGCCGACGGCTCCACGGTCGGGACGAACCTCATCCCGGCGGTTCCGTCGATCAGTTCGGTGTTCGTGAAGTTCGGCAGGACGCAGGTGAAGTCGATCCCGGTCGCCGCGTACTCGATACGGGCCGTCTCGGTGAGGGCTACGACCGCCGACTTCGCGGCGCAGTAGGCGAGACCGCCCGGGATGGCGACCTTCCCCGCGGTGGAGGCGACGTTGACGATGTGGCCGCGGCCTCGTTCGATCATGGCCGGGAGTGCGAGGTGGAGCCCGTGGAGATGTCCGAGGACATTGATCTCCAGTACCCGTTGGTAGACGGCCGGGGGCTGGTCGACGAAGCGGCCGATCGGCATGATGCCGGCGTTGTTGACCAGGACGTCGACCGGACCGCCGATGGCGGCCTTGTCGAGGAACGCCGCATACGAGGCGCGGTCGGCCACATCGAGCTGGTGCGCCTCGGCGGAACCGCCGAGCCCGGCGGCAGCGTTCTGCGCGACTGCGGCGTCCAGGTCGCCGATGATCACGTGCACACCGCGGGCATGGAGCTCGGTGGCGGTCGCGAGCCCGATCCCACGAGCCGCTCCCGTGATCGCGACGCGAAGGCCGGCGAGGCTGTCGGTCATGATGCCGTGCTCCTTACAGATCGATGACGAGACGGTCGGACGAGCACCGTGAGACGCAGGGCATGAAGGAGCCCGCCTCCCGGTCCTCGGGCGTCAGGACGGAGTCGCGATGGTCCGGCTCACCCTCGATGACCTCGGTCTCACAGGTGCCGCAGATTCCTTCGCTGCAGGAGCGCGGGACGAAGACGCCGCAGTCGGTCGCGACATCGAGGATCGAGACGCGGGGAGGCACGGTCGCCGAGATTCCCGACCTCGCGAAGACCACTTCGAAGGCGGAATCGGCATCGCGATGAGCTGAACCGGCTGCCGCGAACCTCTCCAGGCGGAGGCTGCCTTGCGGCCACGCGCTCATGCGCTCCTCGACGGCCGACAGCAGCGCCTCCGGCCCGCATGCGTAGACGAGGGTCCCGGCTCGTACCGGATCGAGCTCCGCGGCGAGGTCGAGTCTGCCCGCGGTGTCCTCGGGCTGGATCCGCACCCGGTCACCGAAGCGTTCGAGCTCGTCGCGGTAGGCCATGGAGGCAAGTCGGCGGCCGCCGTACAGCAGCGACCAGGCGGAGCCTCTCGCCTCCACTGCGCGGATCATGGCCAGAATCGGAGTGATCCCGATGCCGCCGGCGATGAACTGGTAGCGCGGCGCGTCGACAAGTGCGAAGTGATTGGCCGGTGGAGCGGCCCGCACGGTGTCCCCGGTTCGCATGGCGTCGTGGATGTGGGCCGAGCCGCCGCGGCCGGTCGGCTCGCGCAGGACAGCGACGCGGTAGCGATGGAGGTCGTCGGGGTCACCGCAGAGCGAGTACGACCGGACGAGGTCATCAGCGAGCACCAGGTCGAGATGAGCACCGGGCGACCAGGCCGGCAGCGGTTGTGGCGAGTGGAGGACCAGTTCCACAACCCCGTCGGCCACGGGGCGCTTCGCCTCGACCATGAGGTCGAGGACTCCTACGTCGAGCAGGGGCGCCGTCGCAGCGGTTGTCATAGCCGGACCTCCTTTCGTCTGGGTGGCGAGCATGTAACATAATCTACGTTATGTTTGAGTGGCAAGGGTTGACCTGGCCGCCCGCAAAGATAACGTAAGAAACATTACATTCACGTGCTTCTTACCGGGGAGGCAACCCATGTCCGCCACCGTCACCCGTCCCCCCTACGACGAGATCGAGTTGTCGAGCGAGACGTTCTGGTCCCGCTCGCCCCGAGACCGTGACCGGTCGTTCGCCGCCCTGCGTGCCGAGCGTCCGGTCTCCTGGCAGCCCAAGGCCTACGGGTCCCTCATGGACGACCCCGAGGACTCCGGCTACTGGGCGGTCGTCCGGCACCAGGACGTCGTGGCGGTCTCGAAGAACGACGCGGTGTTCTCCTCCGACCCCGATCTCGGCGGTGTCATGTTCGAGGACGTGCCCGCGGACCTCCTCCGGGAGACGCAGTCGATCCTCACCATGGACGAGCCCAGGCACGCACGGACGCGCGCCCTCGTCGCCTCCGCGTTCAGCCCGCGCCAGATCCGGTTGATCGAGGGGCAGATCAGGCAGCAGGCGACCGCGATCGTGGACACGCTCCTCGACCAGGGCCCCGTCGACTTCGTCGAGCAGGTCTCCAAGCGGCTCCCGCTGTGGACCATCTCCGAGATGGTCGGCGTTCCCCTCCAGGACCGGGAACGGATGGTGACCGCGGTCGACGACATGGTGGGATACAACGATCCCGAATACATCGGCGACCGCGACCCCTTCATGTGCGTGCTCGAGGGCGCCGGTGTCCTGCACGACATCGCTCAGAACCTCATAGAGGCGCGGCGCTCGGCGCCCGCCGACGACCTGATGACGGCACTGGTACAGGCGGAGATCGAGGGCCAACGGCTCAGTGACGAGGAGATCCGTTCGTACTTCTGCCTGCTCGCCGTCGCCGGCAACGACACCACCCGCAACACCACGAGCCACGGGATGAAGGCGCTCTGCGACAACCCTGACCAGAAGGCGCTGTTGCTGAGCGATTTCGACCGTCGTATCCCGGGAGCTATCGAGGAGTTCATGCGCTGGGCGACCCCGGTGATGACCTTCCGGCGTACCGCGCGCGCCGCAACCGTCCTCGGCGGGCAGGAGATCGCCGCCGGCGACAAGGTGGTGATGTTCTACAGCTCGGCCAACCGCGACGAGAGCGTCTTCGCCGACCCGTGGCGGTTCGACATCTCCCGCAACCCCAACCCCCACGTCGGCCTCGGCGGTGGCGGGGTCCACTACTGCCTCGGACAGCATGTCGCGCGCATGCAGATGCGTTCGCTGTTCCGGGAGGTGCTGACGCGCGTTCCCGACCTCCGGCTCGGCGAACCGGAGTACGTGGTCGGGCACTTCGTGAACGCCATCAAGCGCATGCCCGTCTCGTTCTGATCACCCACCCCGACGCTTCCCTGGAGGACACCGATGTACCCCGGGACTCATGCCCAGACAACTCCGGCCAAGCCTGCCGTCGTCATGGCCGCCTCAGGCCGGACCCTGACCTACGCCGAGCTCGACGACCAGTCCCGCCGGCTCGCGGTCGCACTCCACGATCTGGGCCTGCGGCGTGGCGACGTCATCGCCATGCTGAGCGACAATGCCGCCGAATGCTTCGTGCTCTACTGGGCGGCTCTGCGATCAGGCCTGTATCTGACAGCGGTCAACCACCACCTCACCGCGAGCGAGGCGGCGTACATCGTCCGCGACTCGGACGCCAAGGTCCTGTTCGCGTCGGGGCGTCTCGACGAGCTGGCGCCCGCTGTGCTCGCCGAGTGCCCCGGGCTCAGGGCGGCGTTCAGCTTCGACGGCCCGCTCCCCGGCTACGGGGTGTACGAGACGTTCCTCGAAAGTGCCGAGGACCGCATGCCGACGGAACAGCCCCGCGGCAGCGACATGCTCTACTCCTCCGGCACCACGGGACGCCCGAAGGGCATCAAGCCACCGCTGCTGCCGATCTCGGTGGACGAACCCGGCGATCCGCTGACCGCACTGGCGGGGACGTTCCTCGGCTTCGGTCCCGACGACGTCTACCTGTCCCCGGCCCCGATCTACCATGCCGCGCCGCTGCGCTGGTGTGGAGTGGTGCACGCGTACGGGGGCACCGTGGTGGTGCTGGAGAAGTTCTCCGCCGAGGGTGTGCTCGAAGCACTCCAGAACCATCGGGTGACCGTTGTCCAGATGGTCCCGACGATGTTCGTGCGCATGCTGCAGCTCGACAGTGCTCTGCGGACGAAGTACGACCTCTCCTCTCTGCGGCTGGCCATCCACGCGGCCGCACCCTGTCCGGTCGAGGTCAAGCGGGCGATGCTGGACTGGTGGGGGCCCAAGCTCGTCGAGTACTACTCCTCGACCGAGATGAGCGGGATGACCGTCATCACCACGCCTGAGTGGCTCGAGAAGCCCGGCTCCGTCGGCCGCAGCGTCTTCGGCCCGATCCACATCTGCGACGAGCGCGGCGCCGAGCTGCCCGCCGGCGAGGTGGGCAGGGTCTACTTCGAACGCGACGTGCGGCCTTTCTCGTACCACAACGAACCGGAGAAGACGAAGGCCGCCGAGCATCCGGAGCACTCCAACTGGACCGCCATCGGCGACCTGGGCTACGTCGACGACGACGGTTATCTGTTCCTCACCGACCGCGAATCCTTCATGATCATCTCCGGTGGCGTGAACATCTACCCGCAGGAGGTCGAGAACGCCCTGGCCCTGCACCCGGCGGTGTACGACATCGGCGTGATCGGGATTCCGGACCCGGTGATGGGCCAGCGGGTGAAGGCCTTCGTCGCGCTCCGGCCGGGCATCACCCCGTGCGACGCGCTGGCGGAGGAGCTCATCGAATATGCGCGCACCAAGGTCGCGGCGTACAAGGCGCCCCGCTCGGTGGAGTTCATCGACGAGCTGCCGCGCACCCCTACCGGCAAGCTGGTGAAAGGCGCCCTCACTGCGGGGACGGGAGGGGCCACTGCCGGGTACTAGGCTGGGGAGCAACCAACGCCCCATGCCCTAGGAGCTGAGCCGATGCGCCTTCTGGTGACCCGCGAGGACTACTACGAGGCCGCCATGGCGATCCTCGGGTCCGAGGGCGCAGGCCGGCTCAAGGTCACCACACTGTGCAAGGCGCTCAAGGTGACCACCGGATCGTTCTACGGCTACTTCGGCAGCCTCGACGGCTTCATCGACGAGTTCCTGGCGTACTGGGAGGACTCGCAGACCAAACGCATCGTGCTCATGGCGAACGCCCCGGACGATCCCGCCGAGCGCATTCACCTGCTCAAGGAGCTCGGCAGCACCCTCCCGCATGCCGCGGAGGGTGCCATCCGGTCGTGGGCACACACCAACCCCAAGGTCGCCGAGATGCAGAAGAAGGTCGACGACCGGCGTCTGAAGGCGCTGATCCAGGTTCTGCGGCCCGCGTCGGCGTCGGCACAGGAAGCGCGGGTCCTCGGCACCATGGCCATGACGCTCCTGGTGGGACTCCAGCAGTGGCGTCAGCCGGTGTCGAAGAAGGACTTCAACATGCTCTTCAACGAGTTCGAGCGGATCGTGCGTTCCAAGATGAGCGCCGTGGCCGCCGACGTCTGATCTGACGAATCCGGGCCGACGGAGCAACTGCCGCCGCCGGCCCGCGGCGGATCCTGACCGGCACGGGGGTGTTCTCAGCGGTGACGCGTGGGGCTCAAGGTGGCCACGGCGGTGAGCTCTGCCCCACTCGGGGCGGCTGAGACGACTCGACCCACATCGGACACCCTCTGTATCGGCTTCGGGTGGCCCCAGCGCTGTTCAGGCGAAAAGCGCCGCAGCGGGGCCACCGCAAGCCGCCCGAACGGCGGCCGCCGCGACGATCGATGCGAACCCGGCCAGCCGATCCTCACGCCACGAACCGGGACACCGCACCTCAGAGCCTCTTGCCGTCGGTCACACCGACGCGGTCGCGAAGCCGTCGGCCCGCTGCGCCAACGAGCGCTGCGCGGCGACGTACTCGGCACGGAGCTGGCCGACCAGGTCGCTCACGCTCTGACGGCGGGTGACCGTGCCGATTCCCTGGCCCGACCCCCAGATGTCCTGCCAGGCCTTCGCGCCGGTGTTGCCGCCGGAGCCGAAGTTCATCGCGGAGGCATCTGAGGTGGGCAGGTTGTCCGGATCGAGACCCGTTGCCTCGATACTCCCGCGCAGGTAGTTGCCGTGGACTCCGGTGAAGAGATTGCTGTAGACGATGTCGCCGGCGCCGCCGGTGACGATCATGTCCTTGTAGGCGTCCACGGCATTCGCCTCATGGGTGGCCAGGAACGCGCTGCCGATGTAGGCGAGGTCCGCTCCGGCCGCCTGTGCCGCGAGGATGGAACTCCCGTGCGCGATCGCGCCCGAGAGCAGGACAGGGCCGTCGAACCAGGTGCGGATCTCTCGCACCAGTGCGAACGGCGACTGCGTACCGGCGTGGCCGCCGGCACCTGCGGCGACCGCGATCAGCCCGTCAGCCCCCTTCTCGACCGCCTTGTGCGCGAACCGCACATTGATGACGTCGTGGAGGACGATTCCGCCGTAGCCGTGGATGGCGTCGTTGATGTCTTCGCGGGCGCCCAACGACGTGATGACGATCGGCACCTTGTGATCGATACAGCTTTGGACGTCGACTTCGAGCCGGTCGTTCGAACGATGGACGATCAGGTTCACCGCGAAGGGTGCCACCGGCGTGCCGGGACGAGCCGCACCGAGCTTTCCCAGTTCCGCCTCGATCTGCCCCAGCCAGTCGCGGACCTGGCCGGCAGGCCGGGCGTTGAGCGAGGGGAAGGAGCCGATCACACCGGCCGCGCACTGCGCGATCACGAGCTCCGGGCCGGATGCGATGAACATCGGGGAACACACGACCGGCAGGGACAGCGGGCGCTGGAGCACCTCGGGCATGGGCATGGCTTTTCTCCTACGGATCGTGGTGTCAGCGGTCGGTGAAAGCCGGGGTCCGCTTCTCACGGAAGGCGGCCGACCCCTCGGCGAAGTCGTGGGCGGCGAGAAGGCCGATCTGGCCGGCTCGCTCACGGTGGAACGCGTCCTCGAGCCCACCGAGGGTGGCCCGGTTGATGGCTTCCTTCGTACGACGGAACGCCACCCGGGGACCGCTGGTGAGAGTCGCCAGAACCTGGGCCGCCATGGCGGCGAAGGCGCCCTCCGGGGCCACGTGGGTCACCAGGCCCGCGGCCAGCGCATCGGCCGCGGTGAGCCGCTCCGCGAGCAGGGCCATCCGCAGCGCCCGTGCCCGGCCGACCGAGGCCGCCACGACCGCCGAGGCACCACCGTCCGGCATCAGGCCGACCTTGGTGAAGGAGAGCATGAAGTAGGTCTTCTCCTCGCACAGCACCAGGTCCGCGGCGAGCGCGATCGGAACGCCCACTCCGGCGACCGCACCCCGCGCGAGGGTGACCACTGGCTTAGGGCTCTGGACGATGGCGGCAACCAACCGGTTCGCGCTGTCGATGGTGGCGCCGGCGACCGCGGCGTCCTCGCCGAGGACGTCGGCGGTCTGCAGGTCGGCGCCGGTGCAGAAGGCGCGCTCGTCGCCGGCGAGGACCACAACGGTCACACGGTCGTCCGTCGCCGCGTCACCGATCGCATCGGCGAGTTGTTCCATCACCTCGGCCGTGAGTGCGTTCATACGCTCTGGCCGGTCGATCGCGACAGTAAGGACACCGTCGGCCAGTTGTGTCTTCATGGCACCTCCATTGACGCCAGATGTAGAGCACTCTACCTTTCAAATATAGAGCACCTTATCTTAGTGACCGTTGTTCAAGCAGCCCCTGGAGGACTCCGTCTCATGGCTGAAGCTTTCATCTACGACCACCTGCGCACGCCGCGCGGGCGAGGCAAGCGGACCGGCGCCCTGTATGGAACCAAGCCCATCGACCTCGTGGTCGGTCTCGTCGACGAGCTGCGCAGGCGAAACCCGAGCCTTGACCCGCAGCGCGTCGACGACGTCGTGCTCGGTGTGGTCTCTCCGGTCAGCGACCAGGGCGGTGACATAGCGAAGACGGCGGCGCTCAAGGCCGGCCTGCCCGAAACCACCGCCGGCGTGCAGCTCAACCGCTTCTGCGCCTCCGGCCTCGAGGCCGTGAACCAGGCCGCCTCACGCGTCCGCGGCGGCTTCGAGGACCTCATCATCGCGGGTGGTGTCGAGTCGATGAGCCGGGTCCCCATGGGCTCCGACGGCGGTGCCTGGGCGAACGACCCGGCCACGAACCTCGACACCGGGTTCGTGCCGCAGGGCATCGGCGCCGATCTGATCGCGACGATCGAGGGGTGGAGCCGCACCGACGTGGACGCCTACGCCGCCGAGTCGCACGCCCGTGCCACCAAGGCCTGGGCCAACGGCTACTACGACGGCTGCGTCATCCCCGTGCGAAGTGTCGCGGGCGACGTGGTGCTGGACCGGGACGAGTTGATCCGGGCCGACACCACTGTGGAGACCCTTTCGGTCCTGCGCGCCTCGTTCGCCCAGCAGGGCAAGGACGCCGGCTTCGACGACGTCGCGCTCGGCAAGTACCACTGGATCGAGGAGATCGACCACGTTCACCACGCCGGCAACTCCTCCGGCATCGTCGACGGTGCCGCGCTGACGCTCATCGGCACCGAGGCGATCGGCAAGGAGCTCGGCCTCACCCCGACGGCGAAGATCATCTCAGCGGCCGTTTCCGGCGCCGACCCGACGATCATGCTCACCGGCCCCGCCCCGGCGGCCCGCAAGGCCCTCGCCAGAGCCGGCCTCACGGCCGACGACATCGACCTGTGGGAGATCAACGAGGCCTTCGCGGCCGTCGCGATGCGCTTCATGCGCGACATGGGCATCAGCCACGACGTCACCAACGTCAACGGCGGAGCCATCGCCATGGGTCACCCGCTCGGTGCGACCGGCGCGATCATCCTCGGCACCCTGGTCGACGAACTCCGGCGGCGCGGCAAGAAGCGCGGCCTCGCCACGCTGTGCGTCGGCGGCGGCATGGGCATCGCCACGATCGTCGAGATCGTCTGACCGGCGTACACACAGACAACGGAGAAATACCTGATGAGCACCGAGTCCGCTGTCCGCTACGACATCGACGCCGACGGCATCGTCACCCTCACCCTCGACGATCCGCATCAGTCGGCCAACACCATGAACGACCTGTACATCGCCTCGATGAGCGCGGCCGTCGAAAGGCTGTATGCCGAGATCGACCAGATCACCGGTGTGGTCATCACCTCGGCGAAGAGTACGTTCTTCGCCGGCGGCGACCTCAAAGGCATGCTCAAGACGGCGAAGGCCGACGCCCCGGCCGTGGTCATGATGGCCGAGAACATCAAGACCCCGCTGCGCCGACTCGAACTGCTGCCGAAGCCCGTCGTCGCCGCGATCAACGGCGCCGCCCTCGGCGGTGGTCTGGAGATCGCGCTGGCCGCCAACCACCGCATCGCGGTCGACGGCACCTACGACATCGGCCTCCCCGAGGTGACCCTCGGTCTGCTGCCCGGCGGTGGCGGTGTCACCCGCACCGTCCGCATGTTCGGCCTGATGACGGCGATCAGCGAGATCGTCGGCACCGGAGCGAAGTTCAAGCCGTCGGCCGCCAGGGAGAAAGGCCTGGTCGACGAGGTCGTCGCGGCGGGGAGCGACCTGGTCGCGGCCGCCAAGGCGTGGCTCAGGGCCCACCCCGAAGCCACGACGCAGCCATGGGACGCGAAGGGGTTCAAGATCCCAGGCGGCTCCCCTGCATCGCCGGAGTTGGCGGCCTACCTTCCGGCTCTTCCGGCGCTGCTGCGGGGGCAGCTCAAGCAGGCCGACTACCACGCTCCGAAGGCGATCCTCTCGGCAGCCGTCGAGGGCGCGCAGGTCGACTTCGACACCGCCTCGCGCATCGAGTCGCGCTACCTGGCGAACCTCATCGTGGGCCAGCAGTCGAAGAACATGATCCAGGCGTTCTTCTTCGACCTCAACGCGATCAACTCGGGTGTCCTGCGCCCTGCCGACGTCGCGAAGTGGAAGAGCACCAAGGTCGGCGTCCTCGGCGCGGGCATGATGGGCGCGGGCATCGCCTACGTCTGCGCACGGGCCGGGATGAACGTGGTACTCAAGGACGTGTCCCTCGAAGCGGCCGAGCGCGGCAAGACCTACAGCCGGGACCTCAACGAGAAGGCGATCTCCCGCGGCAAACTCACCCGGGAGCGGTCCGAGGAACTGCTCGCCCGGATCACCACGACCACCGACCCCGCCGACTTCGCCGGCGTCGACCTGGTCGTCGAGGCGGTCTTCGAGGACGTCGCGCTGAAGCAGAGGGTCTTCAACGAGGTCCTTCCGTTCGTCGACAACGACGCGCTGCTGTGCTCGAACACCTCCACGCTCCCCATCACCGAGCTGGCCAAGGACATCGCCCGGCCGGCCGACTTCATCGGGCTGCACTTCTTCTCACCGGTCGACAAGATGCCGCTCGTCGAGGTCATCCGCGGCACCGAGACCTCTGACGAGGCACTCGCCAAGGCCTACGACGTCGTTCAGCACATCCGGAAGACACCCATCGTCGTCCAGGACGGACGCGGCTTCTTCACCTCGCGTGTCATCGGCGCCCAGATCGAGGAGGGCCTGGCTCTGCTCCAGGAGGGCCAGCACCCCTACTCCGTCGAGCGCGCCGCCACCCAGGCCGGCTACCCGGTCGGTCCGCTGCAGATCACGGACGAGCTCAACATGGAGCTCATGGTCAAGATCGCCAGAACCGGGCGCGAGGCACTCGGCGTGACCGAGCCGACCGTCACCGAGCAGGTCTGCGGCACGATGATCAAGGCAGGCCGCGGGAGCAAGCTCAAGGGGGCGGGCTTCTACGACTACCCCGAGGGCCGGCGTGGCGCGATCTGGTCCGGGCTCGGCGAGCTCTTCCCGGTCAGCGACACACAGGTTCCCATCGAGGACATGCGCGAGCGCATGCTGGTCCGCGAGGCGATCGAGACCGCGAAGTGCTTCGAGGAGGGCGTACTCACCTCCGCCGCGCACGCCAACATCGGCTCGATCCTCGGTATCGGCTTCCCTTCCTGGACCGGCGGAGCCGCGCAGTACATCACCGGCTACGAGGCCCGCGACGGCTCGATCGGCATCGAAGCGTTCATCGCCCGTGCCGACGAACTGGCCGACGCGTACGGCGAGCAGCTGCGTCCCACACAGTACCTGCGTGACCTCGCAGCCAAGGGTGAGACCTTCCCCACCTGAGGCCGACCGGGCCGCGCTCCGGGCCGCGGCCGCCATACCGAGCCGCGGGGCCCGGAGCGCGGCCCAGCGACCTCGGCCAGGCGGTCGGCACGTCCGAAGATGTCCATGGCTCCGTCGACGGCTGCGAAGAGCTCCGCGCCGGGACAGGTACCCGACCCGGCGGGTGGTGTGCCGGGACCAGAACTCGGGCAGAGGCCACGACCATCGCCCGCGCCCTCGACCACGGCGACGATGCCGGCCTGACCGTCGTCAAGCACTGAACTCATCCTGTCTTCCGACAGGGCGGTTGGAAGTGGAGTGTCCCATCAACGGCCCTGTCTCATATCCGGTGATAGCGGAGTACAAGGTCATCCGGGGAGTAAGCGTTGACTGTAGAAGAAAAAAGGAGTGCGATGCCCACCGTCCCGCGAACCCAGGACCGCGTCTCCCATGACGTGTGGCTGCCGGCTGAGACCATCGAGGTCCGCGAGCGCGCGAGGAAGGCCGTCACCACCCACTTGGCACCGTACGCCCGGGAGATCGGGCAACGTACGGAGTCACCGGAGAGCTTCCCCTGGGCTGCTTTCCGCGGCCTGGCGGCTGAAGGCCTGTTCGCCGTGCCTTTCGACGCCGAGTACGGTGCCGGCCTTGAGCACCCGATGCTCGCCACCTGCACGGTCGCCGAGGAGATCGCCTACGAGTCCTCCTCCATGGCCGGCGTGTACGACGGCCAATGCATCCTCGTACCCCAGACCCTGACCTTTGCCAAGCCGGAGGTCCAGGCGCGACTGATCCCCGAGTTGGTGTCGGGGGCGACAGCATTTTCGTTTGCCACCACCGAACCCGAGACAAGCTCCGACCTGACGGCAGAGCGCCTCTCCACCGTCGCGGAACGAACCGCCACGGGGTTCGTGATCAGTGGCCGCAAGCGGTGGATCACCAACAGCGTGGTGGCCGGCTGGGTCTCCGTCCTGTGCCGCGACGGCAAAAACGGCGGTCGCGCGACAATGCTGCTCGTCGACCTGACCTCGCCGGGCGTGACCATCGGCTCCCCGGACCTGAAGATGGGCCACCGCGGTCAGATCACCGCCGACATCGTGTTCGAGGACGTCGAGGTCCCCGCCAACCAGGTGTTGTGGGAGGCGGGCCAGGGCATGCGGGTCGCGCTCTCAGCGCTGGTCCGTGGTCGCATCGGCATCGGAGCAGCCGGCGTGGGGCTCGCCCAGGCCGCGCTCGACCTCGCCGTCGAGCGACTTCGCTCGCGCCACGTCTTCGGTGCGCCACTCGGTGCCATGCAGCATTGGCAGTTCACGATGGCCAAGCACGCGACCGATATCGAGGCCGCTCGCAGCCTCTATCAGAAGGCGGCACTCCTCCTCGACAAGGGGCACAGCGCTGAGCCCGAGGCCGCGATGGCCAAGGCCTATGGCACCAGAGTCGCCAACGACATCGTCCGCGATGCCATCCAGATCCACGGTGCGCTCGGTTTTGCCCGCCAGGTCGGAGCGACAGGCGAATCCGTGCGCCTCGAAGAGATGTACCGCGACGCCAAGATCCTCGAGATCTTCGAGGGCGCCAACGAACTCCAGCACTGGATCGTCGCCCGTCACCTCATCGGACGCGACGTCACGGGGTGACGGGAACCGGTGGGGCCCCTTGCGCACGTAGGCGGATGGGTGAACCACCCTCGGCACCGCGCAGCCCTCGGAGTCAGGTCCAAGAAGCCCGCCGTCTCGAAGAGCCAGCAGTTCACCGCCGCCGAGGTCAAGAAGGTCACCGAGGCGGTCGACCAGGCGATCCAACCCGACGGCGACACGACATACGGACTCGTGATCACCTACAACGGGCCGACCGACAAGATGATGGTGGTCACCAACGCTCCGGCCTCGGTCACCGACCCGCTGATGAGTGCCTACCCGGGCAAGATCCTCCTCGAGGCGCCCACAGCCTGACGGGCGACCGGGATCAGCTGTCATCAGGACGGGCGGGATGGGCTCGAAGGTCTGTTCCGCCCAGATGGTCTTGCCCCGGGCGCTCTGGCGGGTGCCCTCGTCATAGGTGCGGGCGCGGCGGAGGTGCGGGGCCGTGTTGCTGCCGTCGGAGACTTCGCAGATGAGGGTCTTGTCGTGGATCAGGCGGAGTTGGATCGGAGGTTGGCCGTGCCGGATGGCGTTGGTGACGAGTTCGCTGACGACCAGCTCGGTGACGAAGGCGGCGTCCTCCAGCCCCCAGGCCTCGACCTGTGCCAACGCGTCCTTGCGGGTCTGGGCGACGGCGGAGGGATCGGCCGGTATCTCCCACGTGGCGACCTGGGAGGTGTCGAGCGCGCGGGTGCGGGCGAGGAGGAGCGCGACGTCGTCGGCGGGGCGCTGGAGCAGGAGATCGGCGAGCACACCTGCCCGGACTGTCCTCGGGGGACTTCGTGGCCGCGCTGAACGCGTACCCGGCTCGTTCGTGAACTGCCGAGCCTTGCGTGGGGGTGTCCATCGGGTCCGGTTGTGGACTCAGTGCAGCGCGGATCAAAACGGGGAGATCGGTCCGGTGAGGAACGCGGCCTCGGAACCGAAGCACACCATCAATCCGCCTGGTGAGACGGCCAGGGCGCCGATGGCTTCAGGAAACGTGAGCGGGTGGCTGATCTCGTCGCGGGTGATGAGGTCGCACAGCCGTACCGTGCGGTCGTCGCCGCCACTGACCGCGACGGGCCGGCCGTCGACGGAGCCGGTGGCGAGCGCGGTCACGGTGCCGGTGTGTCCGGTGAGCGCGGGGAGGAGTTCCCCGCCGTCGGCGAGATCCCACAGCCGCACCGTGCCGTCCTCGCCGCCGCTGACGGCGACCGGCCGGCCGGGGACCGCGGCGGTAGCCACTGCCTCGACCCGGCCCGTGTGACCGGTCAGAGGCGTTCCGATCTGCTGTCCGGTCCTCAAGTCCCATACTCGTACGGTTCTGTCCTGGCTGCCGGAGACGGCGACGGGCCTGCCGTCGAGGAACGTGGTGGCTACCGCATTCACGGGTCCGTCGTGTCCGGCGAGGGGATCGCCGAGTTGGTCACCGGTGGCCAGGTCCCAGCGCCGCAGCTCACCCGAGTAGCCGTCGTCGAAGCCGCCGGTGACGGCGAGCGGGCGGCCGTCGACGACCGCGGTGGCCACCGTGTACGCCTGCGGGACGCCGACCACGGGCGCACCGACCGGCGTACCGGTGTTCAGGTCCCAGCGGCGTACGGTCCCGCTGGGCGACCCCCACGGGACTGATCGCCGACCGATGGTGACTGCTGTCGGGTGTCCGTTCAGCGTTGCCGTGGCGACGGCGTGGACAGCCGTCTCGCTTTCGGCGTCCGTGACGAGCGGGGTTCCGATCGGCTGTCCGGTGGCCAGGTCCCAGCGGTGCACCTCCCCGTTGTCGCAACCGGTGAGGGCGACCGGACGGTCGGCCACCTCCGTGATCGCCGTGCTCCTGACCGTGCCGGAGTGTCCGCCGACCGGGGCCCCCGCAGGCGGCCGGGGCGACAGATCCCGCAAGCGCACCGTCCCGTCCGCCATGGCGGTGACAGCGACGGGGCGTCCCTCGACGACGGTCGCGGCGAGCGCGCCGGCGTCGCGGGCGGCGAACGGTTCCACCGCGGGGCGCCCGGTGGCCAGGTCCCACACGCACACCGTGCCTCTGTCGACGATGGCGACCACGACCGGACGGCCGTCCAGCACCGTCACGTCGAGGTCCCCAACCCAATGCCGGGTACGCCCTGCGAGTACCTCCCCGACGGGTTCCTGGGTGCCGAGGTCCCAGCGGCGCACGGTGCCGTCATAGCTGCCGGTGACGGCGACCGGGCGGCCGTCAAGGGTCGTGGTCGCGACCACTGTCAGGCCCTCGGTGTGACCGATGAGCGGCGCGCCGACGGGGCGCCCCGTGGCGAGGTCCCACAGCCGTGCCTCCGCGTCGCCGCTGCTCCCGGTGACCAGGACTGGGCGGCCCTCCAACATCGCCGTCGCCAGATGTACGGCCCCCGTGTGACCGGTGGGTATCGAAGTGACGTGACGGCCCGTCGCCAGGTCATGGACCGCCGCGACGGGGAAGTCCTGGCAGACGTCGGTGTCACTGTCGTCCGTCTGAACGGTGGACACCACGACCGGACGTCCGTCGAGCACCGCGCAGACCAGGGCGTTCACGTAGATACCTCCGGGGTACCACATCCCTTCAGGGAGCGAATCGGGGCCGGAGAGGATCCCGGGACGGGGCGCGGTGTCGACCCGGCCGATCGGTGGACCGCCCGCCAAGTCCCATACCTGGATGGTGTTGCCGTAGCTGCCGGTGACTACGACGGACCGGCCGTCCAGTTCGGCCGTGGTGAGCACCCACGCGTCCCCCGCGTCGGGCCGCAACACCTCGATCTGCTCACCGGTCGCGAGGTCCCAGGCCCGCACGGTGGACTCCCCGTAGCCGCCGGTCACCGCGACGGTGCGGCCGTCCCGCGTCGTCGTGGTCGCCACGGCGGACAGCCCTTCCTCGTGACCGGTCAGCGTGGCGAGGAGGCGCGGTGAGGTCTCCGAACCGGTCGCCCACACCACTTTCCAGTCCTGGCGGCGGTCGCCCGGCAGCGGCACGGAGGCGATGCGGGCCGCCGACTCGGGCTCCCCGTAGCGGGCGGCGTCGAGGGCAAGCAGTTCGCGGCGTACCCGAGCGTCGGCGTCACGGTGCAGATGCGCCGATTCCCGGTACACCGCCGCCATCAACCGCTCGGTCGGCCCAGAGGCCCCGTCCAACAACGCCTGCACCCGCGCTGGATCGGCATGCACCAAGAACTCGGGATCGGCCAACCCCGCATCCATCACCACAGAATCAGCCTCGGAGACATCAAGAGTCGGATTGTCGGACACGGCCGCACTGTAGAGGGACGCACTGACACGCGTTCCGACAGACCTGCACGGGATGTTCCCGTATCTGCCTCAGCGCCCGGGTAACAACAAGCGGTTGCGAACTGCTCTGCCGCTGGTCAAGCGGGCCATCAGGTCGCTGGCCGCAGACACCGACCTTTGGCTGGACGGTGTGTGGATCGTGGACTCCACGCCCGTCGAGTGCGCCCGCTCCCGCGAGACCGTCAACGCTCCGACCTGGCCGGCTGGGCCGGCTACGGCTACTGCCGCTGCCACTCCCGTTTCTACTGGGGCCTGAAGCCGCACCTGGTATGCACGCCGGCCGGGCTGCCCGTCACCTGGGCCCTGGCCGACCCGAAGGTCGACGAGCGGCAAGTCCTGGCCGCCCTGATTGACGATGAACCACAGTCGACACCTACCCACTCGACACCCTGATCGCGAACCTGACACCCATGGAGACCGACTTCCTCATCGCAACCGCCCACAGCGAGGACGAAGCCCCAACCCGGCCTTCCCCTGACCTGCTCGACCCCGCGCTCCGCGCCCACCCAGTCGCCGTGCCCACCGAGTGCCCGACCAGCCCTCACTCCCCATGGCAGACCAGTGAGCCTCCGCATCTAACTGAAGCCGCAGATCAAAAGCCTGCTGTAATCGTCAGGTGACTGAAGCAAGCGTGGTGCACGTTTTCCTCTCGCGCGGCCGGTTCTCCTCGTCTGAAGACATCCGCGACCACGTCGATGAGATGTGGTCGGAGAACGGGGACGCGGAGCCGTCCGTTTTCATGGGTGAGGCCGGGATCGCCGAGTTCGAACCGATGTGCGTCGAAGCCATCCATGCCCAGGACAGCGGCCACCTCGTTCCGGTTGTCCCTGAGGTACTTCTTCGAGGGGCCTCGTACGCTGACCAGTGGCTGCCACAAGTGGAGTCGATCGAGCCGGCCGACGCTGCACTCTGTGTCTTCGCTCCCAACGTGGTCGCCAACCCGCACGGCACGTCTCTGCACTACCTCGGCCGGTTCACCTATCGGGCCTGATGGCCTAGCCTCGGTATCCGGTGCCGGACTGACGTCGCTCGAAGTCAGGGCAGTGGAACGTCTCCTGCACGAAGCCGCTCTTCTTGTCCCAGAGTGCGAACAGGTCCGGCTTGCCGGCGACAGCCCGGTAGGCGTCCTTGCAGTCGCGGAAGCAGGCCATCGAGCCGATGAACCCGGAGCCCGCCGGATGGTAGTCGGAATAGGCACATGAGATACAGGCCAAGAGACGCGTGCCGTCCGGTAGTCGGCGTTGGAGGTCCATCAACGCATCCTCCATCCAGCCCTGGGGAGCGGTTGTCTCCACAACCCCGGTCGGCAGGTGCAGCTGCAGCGTCACGCCGACAGAGTCGATGGCGTTGTTGGGTGCGGGATCTCCAAGGACCAGTCGTGCGGTCAACGGGACGCTCACGCGTCCGCTGTCGGCCAGGGAAACCTCAACCGGCATGCGCCACTCGATGGCGCACGAGCACAGATCGCCGTGGTGCAGTGCAGGAGGTTCCACGGTCTCCGCGGGCGCTCCGACCAGCTGAAGAGAATCGACTGATGTTCCCTCGAAGCGGTTGCCACGCAGGACCATCGTGAATGTCCCACCGTTGTTGACCAAAACCGTCTCGAATCGGCCCCAGCAATCGGTGACGACCGCAGGGTAGTGCTGGGGGCTCGCGTACCCAAGCGTCTCACGCATGCGGGCCAGTATCCCGCGGTCGTCGTCGGCGGATACTGGATTTTCCACGCGCGGCGGGCACCGCCCATGCCTACGGAACAGCGGCTGTGAAAGGACGTACGTGCCCCTCGACGACCAGCATGTTTGGGATCTGCTCCGGCACCTCGACGACCCGAACCACATGGAGTGTCCGCGCGGATACGATCATGCCGCCGCACGAGCGAGGTTCGACCGGCTCGCGACCCGCCTGGACCAACGATTCCGGTGCACCTGCAGCGTCGACCGAGGCGTCCAGGACGCCAGCCACCACGGGACGATCGTCATCCCCGACACCGCCGCGGCCAGTGGGGAACGCATCACTGTGACCGTCAGCAACTTCGGGAACCTGACAGCCGTGTGACCCTGGGCAATCCCGGCAGCTACGACGAGGAAGAGGAGAACATCCTCTTCGAGACCGCCGACCGTCGGCGCATCGAGGACGAGCTCGGGGCTCTCGGCTACACGACCGTCCCCGAGCACCTGCTATGGACCCGATACGACGGCGTCGGCAAACTCGGCTCATCCGTCGATCGGACCTGGTGGGACCGCTTCTTCGACTACCTGTGAGATCACTCCGAGCGGCGACGGCGAAGGCGGTCACGTCCTCCTCGGCGTCCAGGAGCAGAGCACTCCCAACAGAGCCTTTGCCACGTGCCCGGCGCCCGCCTGACAGGTGTTCTCGACGCGGCCGGTGATCCAGCGTTCCCAGGTGCGCCGTACGTCGGTCACGGCGCCGTCGTGGCTCCAGTGATTCTGTGCGGGTCGCGTCGGTGCAACTCGTCCCACCAGAAAACCAGTTCCTTCCGACGCACTCCCGACGGTACAGCCGGGCCACGGAGATCAGCGACACCCACGGGGTCGGATCCTCCACGTAGGCTGCGGCAGCCCTCAGGCAGGCTCTCACCGCCGTGTCGACGCACTGTGCGTCGATCGGCGCGCCCCGACCCGCGGCGATGGCCAGGTTGAAGGCCCGGGTCGTCTCCGTCGCCGCCCGCAGCACCAGCGCGTCCGCGTTGCGCGGCTCGGCGGCCAGCCATGCCCCCCACCGTCGAACTGCTCGCGCAGGCCTGGCCGAGCAGCCGGATCCGGTGGCCAGTCGGGGCC
The DNA here is from genome assembly GCF_040630255.1 of Streptomyces sp. NPDC005820. Classification (NCBI taxonomy): domain Bacteria; kingdom Bacillati; phylum Actinomycetota; class Actinomycetes; order Kitasatosporales; family Streptomycetaceae; genus Streptomyces; species Streptomyces sp. NPDC005820. The sequence goes on along the minus strand of NZ_JBEXXE010000032.1, from coordinate 52,601 downwards.
GCTGGCTTCCAGCAGGTCCCTCAGGCCCTGCCGGCGGCCGATGACGATGTCGTGGCGGGCGGAGGTAAGCGCCTTGCCCCCGCAGCCGGGGTCGAAATCGGGACGGAAGCGGTCGCGGACCATCGGGTGCCCCTCAGAAGTCGGCCCGCCGGTTCTCCCGCCGGATCGTCGCGGCACGCCACGCCCAGTCCGAGCAGGGGCACTCCCCACCGAGATCGCCCTCCGACAGGAGGCCTGCCCGATGATCCACCGGCCGAACCGCCAGGCGAGGGTGCCCCGGTAAGGCCGTAAGCCGTTGAGCCTGCGTGCCGGTGTCCGCCGCTCGGGCGTCGCCGCGTGGCCGTCCGACACCCGCGGAGACCACGGCGGAACACGCTCCGTGGCAGAGCAAGACGTGCCGGGCATTCTGTCCGCCGACCGCACGACCCAAGAACCCGTGCCGGGAAAAGGCAAGGTCAGCTCCCGTAGGGTAATTGACAGGGTACGGAAGTACCTCCTAACGTACCCACATCCTGACACGCCGCCGCTTGCTCGACGAGGAGCACCGATGCAGCAGCACCTATTCGCCATAGACGTCCGGGTCCCGATGCGTGACGGCGTGGCCCTCGCCGCCAACGTGTGGCGTCCGGCCGAGGGGAAGGCTCCGACGCTGCTCGTGCGCCTGCCGTACGGCAAGGACGTCATCATGGGCGTCGGCCATGCGCTCATGCCCGACATCCAGGCCCTGCTGGAGGCCGGCTACGCGCTGATCGTGCAGGACTGCCGGGGCACCCACCGCTCCGAGGGCGAGTTCGTGCCCCACATGGCCGACCGCAACGACGGCCAGGACACGGTCGCCTGGATCACCGAGCAGCCCTGGTCCGATGGCACGGTGGGCATGTACGGGCCGTCCTACCTCGGGATGGTCCAGTGGGAAACCGCCGTGACCGGCGCCCCCTGTCTCAAGGCGATCGCGCCGTCCTGCACCTCGATCGACAACTACGAGGCACCCTGGTACTCCCCCGGCGGCGCCCTCTCCCTGAGCCTGGTCACGTCGTGGAACGCCCAGATGTACGCGGCTGACGCGCAGCGGGCCCTGGCCCTCGGCGAGGACACCTTGCCCCAGCTCCAGGAGCTCGGTCAGGCGGTCCTGTCCCACGAGGCCCTCAACGACGTACTCCCGACGGCCGAGGTACCGGTCCTGGCGGAGTACGGGAAGTGGTGGGACCACTGGATGGCCCACCCCTCCCACGACGGGTACTGGGACGCGATGGAGCTCACGTCCGAGCTCAAGAACGTCACCGTCCCGGCGCTCAACATCGGCGGCTGGTACGACCTCTACATCGGGCAGACCCTGCGCACCTACACCGTCGCCCGACAGACGGCGGGCAGTACGCAGGCCCGTGAGGGGCAGCGGCTGATCATCGGTCCGTGGGACCACGGCCTCGCCGCGGACGGCGTCTATCGCGATCGCTCCTTCGGTCCCATGGCCGGCGCACGTCTGATGGGCCTGTCCGGCCTGCATGTGAAGTTCTTCGACCGCTGGCTGCGCGGAGACACCACCGCTCTGGACGACGTGGCGCCGGTGAAGATCTTCGTGATGGGCATCGACCAGTGGCGTGACGAGCAGGAGTGGCCGTTGCCCGACACGAAGTGGACCGATTTCCACCTCACGAGCGCCGGTCGCGCCAACACCGCCGACGGCGAAGGCGTGTTGACCACCGAGGCACCGGCCGGTGCCGGGCACGAGACCTACCTCTACGACCCGCGCCGCCCGGTCCCCTCGGCCGGCGGGGCGTCGATGCCGACGACGCCGGGATTCTGCGGCCCGGTCGACCAGCGGACGGTCGCCGCCCGCGAGGACGTCCTGTGCTTCGCCACCCCCGTACTCGACGAGGCCGTCGAGGTCACCGGCCCGGTCAGCCTGACCCTGTACGTCTCCTCGTCGGCGGTGGACACCGACTTCACCGCCAAGCTCGTCGACGTCTTCCCCGACGGCAAGGCGATCAACCTGTGCGACGGGATCCTGCGCACCCGCTACCGGGGCGGCCTCGCCACGGAAGAGCTGATGGAGCCCGGCACGGTCTACGAGGTCACCGTCGACATGACGGGCACCTCCAACGTGTTCCTTCCCGGTCACCGCATCCGCGTGGACGTCTCCAGCAGCAACTTCCCCCGCTACGACCGCAACACCAACACCGGCGGCGTCATCGCTCACGAGAGCGAGGAGCAGATGATTCCCGCGATCAACCACATCCATCACGGCCCCGACCACCCCAGCCGTCTGGTGCTGCCGATCATCGACCGGAAGGACCAGCCGTGAGAGCCGCCGACCGGGTCTCCGAGCTGACCGCGGCCTTCGCGGCTCCTTCCCTCGACGTGGCCGGGCTGCTGTGCGACCGGCACCCCGCCGACCGCGTCGCGTTCACCGTGGTCGACGGCGCCGGCAAGGCATCCACGACGACCTACGGCGAACTCGCCGCTGACTCGCACCGCTGTGCACGGGCGCTGCAGGGGCTCGGTGTCGGCCCGGGTGACAGGGTGGCGACCCTGATGGGCAAGAGCAGCGACCTGGTCACCGTCATCCTCGCGATCTGGCGGCTCGGCGCGGTCTACGTCCCGCTGTTCACCGCGTTCGCACCCCAGGCCATCGCCCTGCGTCTGGAGGGCGCGGGTGCGCACGTCGTGGTCGTCGACCCGGACCAGCGTCACAAACTCGACCCGGGCCCCGACCTGCCGGACGCCCCCGAGCGCCGCGTCGTCGTCACCGGAACCGGCACTTCGCGCGGTGACATGCTGCTGGCCGACCTCGTCGCGGCCGCGTCGCCCGAGCCGGTCCCCGTGGTCACCACGAGCGGGGACGGGCCCCTGGTGCACATGTTCACCTCCGGCACCACCGGCAAGCCCAAGGGCGTCATCCACCCCGTCTCCTACATCGCGGGATGGCAGATCTACCTGCAGTACGGCCTGGGCGTCACCCGCGACAGCACCTACTGGTGCGCCGCCGACCCCGGCTGGGCCTACGGGCTGTACTCCGCCGTCGTCGCTCCCATGGCCGCCGGCATCCCCAGCCTGCTGCTGTCCGGCGGGTTCTCCGCCGAGACGACCTGGCGCACCCTCGTCGACCACGGGGTCACCGACTTCGCTGCCGCCCCCACCGTGTACCGGGGACTGCGCTCCTCGTCGGTGCCGGTGCCACAGGGGCTGCGCCTGGAGCGGGCGTCCAGCGCGGGTGAGCCCCTGACCCCCGAGGTCAACGAGTGGGCGGGCGGCGCGCTCGGCCTGTCCGTGCACGACCACTTCGGCCAGACCGAGGTCGGCATGCCTCTGGCCAACCACCACCACAGCGAACTCGCCCGTCCGCTCAAGACGGGATCGATGGGCCGGCCGGTGCCCGGCTGGAGCCTGACCGTCCTGGCCGACGAGAAGGACGAGCCCGCCGGACCGGGCATGCTCGGCCGGGTCGCGATCGACGTCGCGGCCAGCCCGCTGATGACCTTCCGCAACTACCAGATCCCCGGACAGAGCGCTTCCAAGTTCACCCCCGACGGCCGCTGGTACCTCACGGGCGACGCGGGGCGCGTCGACGCCGACGGCGACTTCTTCTTCTCCTCCCGCGATGACGACGTCATCATCATGGCCGGTTACCGGATCGGGCCGTTCGAGATCGAGAGCGTCCTCGCCCAGCATCCCGCGGTCGTCGAATGCAGTGTGATCGGCGCACCCGACGACGTCCGCGGCGAGGTCATCGAGGCGTACGTCGTCCTCCGCGACGGCGCCGACGCCTCACCGGAACTGGCCACCGAGCTCCAGCAGTTGGTCAAGTCCCGGTACGCCGCCCACGCCTACCCGCGCTCGATCCACTTCATCGACGCCCTGCCCAAGACCCCGAGCGGCAAGACCCAGCGCTATCTGCTGCGCGAACGCCGACGCACCGAACTCACCACCCCGGAGTGACCTTGACCGGCACGGAACCTCTCCTCACCGAACCCCTGCTCGTCGAGCAACGCGGCCCCGTCCGCCGGCTGTTGCTCAACCGCCCCGAGCGGCGCAACGCCCTCGACGCCACCCTGATAGAGGCGCTGGACAAGCAGATCACCAGCGCCGAGGCCGATCCCGGTACAGCGGTCGTCGCGGTGGCGGGCAGGGGACCGAGTTTCTGTGCCGGCGGTGACTTCCACCAGTTCCTTGAACTGCACGACCGCGGCGACAACCCGGTCGATTTCCTGACCGAGGTGTCGGCCTGCTTCAGCCGTATCTCGGCCAGCCCCAAGCCATGGGTCGCCGTGCTGCACGGTCACGCCGTCGCCGGGGGCCTCGAACTCGCGCTGGCCTGCGATGTAGTCGTCGCCGCCGACACCACGCTCATCGGCGACGGTCACCTGCAGAGGCGCCTGGTACCGGCAGGCGGGTCAAGTGTCCGGCTGCCCGACGCGGTCGGCCGGGGCCTGTCCCGCTGGCTCCTGCTGACCGGCGAACTGCTGCCCGCGACCGCCTTCGCCCACACCGGCTGGATCCGCGCGATCGTGCCCGAGGCCGACCTCGACGCCACCGCCACCCGTATCTGCCGCCAGTTGGCCGACCGTAACAGTCCCGCCCAGCAACGGCTCAAAACGCTGCTGCACCGGATCGACGGCATGGCCCCCGAGCAGGCCCTGCACGAGGAACTGGCCACCTTCGCCGACAACTGGGCGGCGAGCTCGGTGGCCGACGCCCTGCGGGACTTCCTCACGCCCCCCACCACGAAAGCGGGCAACAAGTGAATCGCTACCAGGAACGCGTCGTCGCCATCACCGGGGCCGCACAGGGTCTCGGCCTCGCCATGGCGGCCCGGTTCGCCGCGGAGGGCGCCACGGTCGCACTGGCCGACGTCAACGAGCAGGCCCTCACCGACGCCGCCGGGACCATCACCGACGCCCACGACGCACAACTCCGCACAGACGTGGTGGACGTGACCGACTCGGCCCGCGTCAACGCCTGGATCGACGGCGTCACCACCGAACTCGGCCGCCTCGACGTGTTGGTCAACAACGCCGGCATCATCCGCGACAACCGCGTCGAGGACATCACCGACGACGACTGGCACGCGGTCGTCGGCGTCAGCCTCACCGGCGGCTTCCACTGCGCCCGCGCCGCGTTCGGCCCGATGAGACGCCAGGGTTACGGCCGTATCGTCAGCTTCTCCTCCATGTCCTGGCGCGGGAACTTCGGCCAGACCAACTACGTGGCCGCCAAGGCCGGCATCGTCGGGATGACCCGCACCCTCGCGCTCGAGGGCGCCCGGCACGGCATCACCGCCAACGCCATCGCCCCCGGCCTCATCGAGACCCCCATGCTCGCCTCCATGAACGGCCCCGCACGCGACAAACTCACCCACAAGATCCCCATGCGCCACACCGGCCGCCCCGAGGACATCGCCGAAGCCGCGGCCTTCCTCGCCAGTGAGGCCGCCGGCTACATCACCGGCGTCGTCCTGGACGTGGACGGCGGCATCTCCATCGGGTCCTCGATCCGGTGACGTCACTTTGACGGTCAGGCGGTGACCGTCGGCCCACCGTCCGGAACCTCCACGGCCCAGGCGGCCATCGCGTCGAGGACCTCGCGCAGTCCTTCACCCAGGGGCGTGAGCCGGTACTCGACCCGCGGAGGGATCTCCGGGTAGGCGGTGCGGACGACGATGCCGTGCCTCTCGAACTGGCGCAGCCGACTGGTCAGGGTGTGCGGGCTGATGCCGGGCAGTGCGTCGCGCAGCTGGGTGAAGCGGTGGGGTCCCCGCAGGAGTTCGCGCACGATGAGGGTGGCCCACGGCCCGTCGAGCAAGACGATGAACCGGGCGACGCCGCACTCGGGAAGGCTGGATTCAGCGGACATTTTTCGATGGTAGTCCATTAGTGCAGTTGATGTAACCGGTGCAGTACATGCACTAATGGCTCCATGACCTACATGATTCATGGCGCCACCGGCGCCCAGGGTGCCCCTGTCGTCGCGGCCCTCACCGCTGCGGGCCTGCCCGTGACCGCACTGACCCGCAACGCGGGCACCGTCGTGGACGGTGCCCGGGTGCTGGCCGTCGACTATTCCTCCACCGCGGACCTGACCGACGCCTACCGTGGCGCCGAGGGGGTCTTCGTCCACCTGCCGGTGACCCCGGAGGAGGACCGCCTGGTCTTCGCGCGCAACATCGTGGCCGCCCTCCGCGAGGCCCGTCCCGCCCGCGTGGTGTTCTCCACCAGCGGCGGCCTCATAAGCACCGACAGCGACAACAGCCGCGACCAGTCGGAAGAGAGCGCCGTCTCGGTGCTTGCCGCCGGGCTGGCGGACAGCGGCATCTCCCACGCGGTGATCGAGCCCCGGTTCTACCTGGAGAACCTGCTGCTGCCGAACGTGATCGCGGGCGTCCGCGAGGAGGGCGTGCTCCGCTACTCGCTGCCCAGCGGCTTCCGCGCGTCCTGGGCCTCGCACCTGGACATCGCCGACGCCGCCACCGTGCTGTTCGCCCGCGCGGACGTCACTGGTGTGGTCTCCGTCGGACAGTACCCAGCCATCAGCGGAGAGGACCTGGCCGAGGCGTTCAGCACCCGGCTCGGACGGACCGTGACCTACGAGGCGACCGACCCCCACGCCTTCTTCGCGCCGCTCGCGCCCATGCTGGGCGAGCAGGCCACGGCGGCCATCGCGGACATGTACCGGGCCGTCAGCACACAGCCGGACCACTCGATCACAGCCGAGCGCTCGGCCCAGAAGCTCCTCGGCGTGACTCCCCGGACCGCGAACGAGTGGCTGGCCGGCATCGATCTCTGACACAGATCGTCGACGCGGTCGAGACACCTCCGATGTCCCGAGCAGCCGCCCAGCTCTCCGATTCGTCCATGAGCTTGGCGCACGACAGGTGACGGCGCCGGTCGCCGTCTGGGAGATCCGGTTGGGAGATCCGTCTGGGTACGTTACCCGGTACGCTGGTACCCATTCGTAAGGGTCGGCCTTCCGGTCCGGGCGACCGCCCGCCTCTTCCGGCGGAGACGACCATGGGAGGCTGCTGCGATGACGGCCCAGACCGACCCGCGCGACCGACGCCCGCGCCGAACGGCACGCAGGCGGGTCGTCGACACTCGTCGACGGGACGAACTGCTGCGCCAGGCCGAGGCGATCATCCTGGCCGAAGGCTTCACCGCCGTGACCATGGACGAGCTCACCCAGCGACTGGGATGCTCCAAGGCGACGCTGTACAGCTTCGCCTCCACGAAGGAACAACTGGTGCTGGCGGTAACCCGCGCCTTCTTCCGGGATGCGACAGCCGAGATCGAGCAGGCCGTCCTGGCCGAGCCCGATCCCCGGCAGCGGATCCGGGTCTACCTCACCGGCGTCGGCACGGCCATGCGCCGTCATTCTCACGCCTTCTATGACGACATGGTCGGCTACGAGCCGACAGCACAGATCTACCGCAAGAACTCCGCCGCCGCGGCGCACCGGGTCCACGAACTGATCGAGGAGGGCGTACAGGCCGGCGTCTTCCGGGCGCTCAACGGGCACTTCGCCGCCCAGGTCGTGGCGGTGACCATCGACGCGGTCCAGTCGGGGGTCCTCCTGGAGAGCACCGGCCTGACCGCCGGTGACGCCTTTGCCGAACTCGGGGACCTCCTGCTGGACGGGCTCAGCTCGGGGCAGACCCCGTCCGAGCCTCCTTCCACCACGGTTCACCCGCCCAGGGATCAGGCCCTGGCACCCAGTTGAGCCCGCCTCCCTTGCCGCGCCCGTTCGGGTGACCAGAGGCACTGCTGTCTGTGCGCTAGCTGTGGATACGGAAGGCGAGGTCGCAGCGTGACTGGCCCTTCACCAGCTTCGTGGGCCGACGGCACCTCATCGCCGAGATCCGCCGTCTCCTCGGTCCGGCGCCTGGTGCAGGTCCCAGTACAAGGGGGCGATGCAGGTTGAGTACCGGTCGCGCAGGGCGCCGCCCGCGGCGTTGACATGGTGCTAACCGGCCGCCTTCGGCGAGGGGCCGTACTGGTTGGTGCCCGTGACGCTGTCGACCGTCATGCCCATGAGGTAGATGACCGGGCCGGCGACCGGGATCAAGGCGATGAGCATCCTCCGGCCCGACTTGCCGGTGTCGTGCAGTCGGCGGACGGAAACGGCCAGCATGGGCACGATGAGCAGCAGCAACAGCACATTCAGCAGCGGCGCCTCGATTGCGACGCTGATACCGGCCAGTAGGAGCGTGCCGACTACATACAGCACGGAGAACCACCAGTACTCCGAGCGCCGGGCCCGGCCGGAGAACGTCGCGTACTTGTGCAGGAGACACGTACGCACTGCGTCAGTGAAGGACATCCGTCAACTCCATCTTCAACGAATTCGACATCAATCGGAGAGGGCTTCGCAGTACCTGCACCGGGATCCGCACACCTCCGGGTCCGGCGGATGCCGGCCCGCCGTGGGCGATCGGGGGTGCGGATCTCGAGCGGCGGTGTTGCCGACGGCCTGGAAACGCCGAGCGTGGAGCACGTCCGGGATCCCTGCTCAACCGGGGACGGCAGGTCGGCGGTTGTGTCGAGGTCCTCGACCGTCAGATCCTCTCCGTCACGCATGCGGATCAGGGCGTCCCTGAACGCCTTTTCGGCACTTCCACGAGCTTGAGCCGGTCAGCGCGGTGGCCGGTACCGGTGCCGGCGGCTCGGTAGCGCACGACGGTCGCGTGGGCGTGGCGCAGGTCCCCGCCGATCAGGCCGAGCGTCATGGGCAGGCCGGGTGGCCGGCGCGTCCCACGTGCAGGCTCGGACCGGGTACCACCATGCCTTGGTGCGGTCGGAATTCGGCGAGGGGCAGCCCAGGGGCCCTGGCACGGTGTCAGGGGCGGGGGAACGCCTGACCCTCCAGGCGGAAGACGCGCTCGGCCTCGTCGCGGTGGGTGGTGTGCAGCTCCCAGTACAGCGGGGAGATCTGCTCGGGCCTGGCCGCCTCCAGTCCGGGGATGACGGAGACGCCGATCGAGGAGTCGATGCCGACGTGGGCGGCCTGGATGCCGGTGCCGGCCAGTTCCCCGTGCAGGTTCTTCACCCAGTTGCGCAGTGCCGCCGCGGCGGCGTTGATGTTGGCCACCCGCGGGTCCGGCCGGATCGAGCCGGCGCCGGTGGTGAACAGCAGGGTGCCCGCCCCGGCCTCGCGCATGGCGGGCAGCACGGCCTGTGTGGCGGCGATGGCCCCGTAGAGCTGGAAGTTCATCTCGTGCTCCACGTGGGACGGCTCGGTCGTGGTCGGAGCCGTCAGAGCGGTGGAGCCGAACGATCCGACCGGGGAGTACTCCAGGACGTCGATGCGGCCGAACCGCGCGGCGGCGTCCTTGAGTGCCCGGGTAAGGGCGTCGCGGTCGAGCACGTCCGCGGGGAACGCCGCGGCGGTGATGCCCTCGGCGGTGAGCTGATCGACGAGGCCGCCCAGCTTGTCGCGGTTGCGGGAGATCAGGGCCACGTTGAAGCCCTGGGAGCCAAAGGTGCGGGCGATGGCCAGGCCCAGCTGGGGGCCGGCTCCGATGATGGCGATGCTGGTCACGTCGATCCCTTTCGTCATGTCTTGGTGGTGGGTATCGGTGAGAGCCCCGTGCGCCCGTGCAAGCACTGAACGCCGCAAGACCCCGCGATCCGGATAGGCCCCTCCACTTCATATCTGGATAGGCCGTTCCGTTTCTGCTGAACCACCGTAACACACGAACTGGATAGGGCACTCCAGTTGCTATTGTGGCGGGTATGAACCCTCGTACTCCACGCCCCGACGGCCCCGCCGACCGGCCGCTGCGCAGCGACGCCGAGCGCAACCGGGAACGGATCATCGCCGCCGCGCGCACGGTCTACGCGCGCGACGGGCTGGACGCCTCCATGGCCTCTGTGGCCCGCGAGGCAGGCGTGGGGATCGCCACCCTCCTTCGTCGCTTCCCCGCCAAGGCGGACCTGGTCGCCGCCGTCTTCGCCGACCGGATGGACGCCTACGCCGAGGCGGTCGCCACCGCCCTCGACAACCCCGACCCGTGGGACGGCTTCACCGGTTACATCGAGGCCGCCTGCGCGATGCAGGCCGCCGACTACGGCTTCGCCGACGTACTGACCACGACCTTCCCCACCGCCAAAGCCCTGGAACAGCGCCGCAACCAGGCGTACGAGGCCATGCTGGTGCTCATCAGCCGCGCCAAGGCCACCGGCCGGCTGCGCGAGGACTTCGACCCCTCGGACCTGGTCCTGATCCACATGGCCAACGCCGGCGTCGTCAACGCCACCGGCGAAGCCGCCCCCGACGCCTGGCGACGCGTCGTCGCCCTGCTGATCCAGTCCTGCGAGGCACCGGCCCGCGGCGCCCTGCCCCCTTCACCCGATCACGAGGCCCTCTACAAGGCCATGCTCCGCGCCGGCCCGGCCGATCCCGCCGTCTGACCTCACACAGGAGGCTGGTGTCCGGGGGCGCGGGCCTGCGTGGGTGAGGGCCACTGTGTGGTCCGATCCGCTGGTGCAGGTGTGCGCGCGGTGGTTTGGGGGACTTAGTGGGCAAGGCGGGTTCAGCAGCGTTCCCCTGGGGACTGGCCCGGCCCAGGCTTCTCTGGTTCAGCCGAAGTGCCGGAGGAGCCGCTCGCGCGGGGTCGCGACAGGGTGCCCTCCTCGCAGACCCGGCGGGCGACCTCGCGGAGCTTGATGTTGTTCTCCTGGGAGTAACGGCGCAGCACGTTGAACGCCTCCTCCTCGGTGAGGTGGTGGCTGCCCATGATGATGCCCATGGCCTCGCCGATGGTGTGGCGGGTGGCGAGGGCCCTTTCCAGCTGGGCGTGGGTACGGGCGGCGGAGAAGGCGACCGCCGCATGGGAAGCCAGCAGCCATCCGGCCAGTTCACTGGCCTCGGTGAACGCGCCGGGCCTGCGGGAGTAGAGGTTCAGCGCGCCGAGGTCTTCTTCTTCGGTGAACAGCAGGAACCCCATCATGCTGCCGACGCCGAGCTTGTGTGCCTGTGGCGCGTAGGCGGGCCAGCGCTGGTGTTCGGCGGTGAGGTCGGCGATGCGGAAGACCCGTTCACCGTGCGAGTCACGGGCGGCGTCATAGCACGGTCCCTCCCCCAGCTCCAGCTGCATCCGGTCGCTGTCGACGACCAGCTGATGAGTGGGGGCGAGCGTCTCCACCTGCGAGCCGTGCAGCACGAGGATGCCGGCCGCGTCACAGCCGTCGACCAGTTCGGTGGCCGACGCGGTGATCCGCCGCAGTGTGGCATCGACCGAGTCCTGTGCCAGAAGATCCCGCGCCATCGACGCCATCTGCTCCGCGAACCGACCCCAGGCCACGTCGTCCTCCGCTACTCGTCACGTCCGGACAAGCCTCGTACTCAGCTTTTCATGTGAGGCTCGCGATCACATCGCAGACGGATACCCGCGGCAGGCCGGAAGATGACTCCGGGGTGCTGGTGGAATCCGGTGGCATCAGGCCCCGGGCGGGAGTGATCAAGTCGCTTGGGTCGGCAGTCCGAACGAAGCGCGCCAACCCCGCACTTCGCCGCAGCCTTGATCAAGCCGCTTGGCACGGACAACGGCTGGGACGCGGGTCGTGGGCCTCATCGAGGGCGCAGGGCCGCCGGCGGCGCGGTCCTGGGCCGGTGCCCTCGCCGTGCAGCCGGCTCCAGGTGAGAAGTCCGGTCGGCTCAGCCTCGCGCGGCTTCGCGGACTTGCATCCCGCGCTGATCTCCCTGCGCCCTACGACCCGGGTTCGACCCAGGTCAGTCCGTCCTCCGACGCCACCAGTCCGCCCGGCCGCAGAGGCGCCTCCTCCTCCAGCGGTCCGCCGAACAGCCCGCGTTCCTGAAGGACGGTCCCCTCCTGGAACACCTGTCGGAAGCTCTTGGACTCGTAGAGCGGATTGCGCAGGTCCTCGGCGTCCGGGAGGCGGCGTACGGCCCGCTCGAAGTCGTCGGCGACCGCCGTCAGCCGTGCGCCCGCCGGCCCGCCCCCGGTGAGCGCGGCGTCGCCGGAGGCCAGACCGCCCACCAGTTCCACGAACGCCTCGAGTTCCGTTGTGCCGACGTTGGTGACCTTGCGCGCCTTCCAGAAGTACGACCGTTCGTCCTGGTGCATGTCGTAGAAGGAGACCAGGAACTCGTGGAACAGGCCGTACTCGTGCCGGTAGCGGGCCTCGAACTCGGCGAACAGCCGGTCCTCGTCCAGGGTTCCGGCAAGGCTGCCGTTGATGGACCGGGCGGCGAGCAGCGCGCCGTAGGTCGCGAGGTGGACTCCGCTGGACAGCACCGGATCGACGAAGCACGCCGCGTCTCCGACGAGCACCATGCCGGGCCGCCACAGCCGTGACTTCCAGTACGACCAGTCCTTGCGGACGCGGACCTGGTCGTACGGGACTTCCGTGGCCTGCGGGACCCCGTCGAGGAAGCCGCGTACCTCCGGGCAGGCGTCGATCATGCGGCGCCAGGCGGTGGCCGGGTCCCGCTGGATCGCCTCGGCGTTCTCGCGGGCGACCACGGCTCCGACGCTCGTCAGGTCGTCCCGGAGCGGGATGTACCAGAGCCAGCCCTCGTCGAAGGCGGCGCAGAAGATGTTGCCGTCGTTCGGTGCCGGGAGCCGCGCGCCGCCGGCGAAGTAGCCGAACACCGCGATGTTGCGGAAGAAGTCGGAGTAGGTCCGTTTCCCGCCGACGTGCGGGTGGATCCTGCTGCCGTTGCCGGAGGCGTCCACGACGTACCGGGCCTCGGCCTCGTGCGTCTCGCCGTCGGGCCCGGTCCAGCGCACTCCGTGGACCCGCTCCTCGTCGGCGAGCACGCCGGTCACACGGCAGCCCTCCCGTACGTCGACGCCGACCCGACGGGCGTTGCCGAGGAGGATCGCGTCGAACCGGGACCGCTCGACCTGGTAGGCGAACGAGGTCGGGTCGGCCAGCCGGGGCGACAGCGCGAAGGAGAACTGCCAGGGGTCCCGGTTGCGGCCCCAGCGGAACGTGCCGCCGCGCTTCGGTTTGAAGCCCGCGTCGGCCATCTCGCCCTCGACGCCGAGGATCCGGCACACACCGTGCACGGTGGAGGGGAGCAGGGACTCACCGATCTGGTACCGGGGGAAGGTCTCCTTCTCCAGGAGCAGGACCCGATGGCCGCGCAGGGCGACGGCCGCCGAGACGGTGGCGCCCGCCGGGCCGCCGCCGACCACGATGACGTCGAAGTGCTGCGTGGGCTTGGCAGAACTCACCGGTTTCCCTTCGTCGTTCGTGCGTCGATCCAGCTGAGTATCGCCGACACGGTTGTCTCCGCGTGTTCCTGCATCATCGTCAGATGGTCGCCGGGGACGTCCATGACGTCGTGCGCCGACGGCCAGGACGTCCGCCAGTCGTCCGCCTCGGCGGAGACCGCCATGGCGGCCGCCATGGCGGGCGTGGGCCGCAGCGCGCGCACCAGGAGCGTGGGCGTGGCGACCGGTTCGGGCTCCCAGCCGAGGAAGATCCGGTTGTAGGCCCCCATCGCGGCCAGGGTGGTGTCGTCGTCCCCGGTGATGACGACCGGCTGTCCGGCGTCCCGCGCCGACGGTGCGGCCAGGGACAGCAGCCAGTCCTTGTCGCTGTTGTCGGGCGTGATGTGGTACGTGTCCAGCAGCACCAGGCCGTTCGGTGCCCGGCCCAGTTCTTCCAGCTGGTGGGCCACCAGATGCGCCACATTGCCGCCCGCCGACCGTCCTACGACCACGAAGGGCCCGTCCCCGACGTGCCGCAGCACGTTCTCGGCCTGCGTGTGCGCCAGCGCGGCGCGGTCCTCCGGGACGGCGGCACCGGCGCCGATACCGGGGTGCGGGAACTCCAGGACCTCCAGGTTCTTGTGGAAAGCGCGGTGGAAGCGGGGGAAGTCTCCGCCGTCCGACACTAGCGAGGGATGGTAGGCCGGGAAGTAGACGACCGTCGGCCTCCCCGAGCCGGGGCGGCCGTGGGAACGGCGGATCGGGGGCAGCGCGTGCTCGCCGGCTTGGGCGACCGTGAAGGAGGGCAGTGCCCAGGACGCGGTGACGAGCAGGTGCATCGCCGCCACCGGTTGTCCGCAGGCGCTGACCGTCCGGAACAGCGAGGAGAGGGTGTACGCGGGCCGCCCGGCCTCAGGGGCCTCGGGCACCCCGGGCGCCCGGGGCGCCCCGGCGGCACCAGGGGCCTCAGGGGCGGCTGCGGCGGCCGGTTCGCCGGCCGGCAGGCCGAGCAGGTGGCGTGCCAGATCCTCGGCGGTGCGGTGCTCGAACACCACTGCCGCCGACAGCCGGAGCCCCAGCGCCATGCTCAGCCGGTTGCGGATCTGCACGGCGGTGAGAGAGTCGAACCCCAGGTCGGCGAGGGTCTTGCCGGCCGGCAGCGCGTCGGCGTGCGGATATCCGAGCACCGCGGCCACATCGGCCCGCAGCAGCTCCACGAGCGCCGCCTCCCGCTCGCCCGGGGACATGGGGGCCAGCCGTTTCCGCCAGGCTCCCGGCTCCAGCATCTGCCCGGGAGAGCCGGCGGATCCGGAGGCCGTCGCAGCGGCGGTCGGCCGGTGCTGCCGGACGAGTCCACGCAACAGCGGCGGCAGGTGCCCCGCACCGGACCGAAGCGCCGCCCGGTCCAGCAGGATCGGCGCCAGGAACGGCTCCGACGAGCGCAGCGCGGCGTCGAACAGGGCCAGGCCCTGCTGTGTGGACAGCGGCACGAGCGCGTCGCTCGGGTGCGGGCGCTGTGCGCGCTGCGGGGGCTGCTCCGCCGCCATGCCGGCGGCGTGCTCCCAGGGGCCCCACGCCAGCGACAGCGTCGGCAGCCCTTCCGCGGCGCGGCGGTGGGCGAGGGCGTCGAGGAAGGAGTTCGCGGCCGCGTAGTTGCCCTGGCCCGCCCGGCCCAGCAGGCCGGAGACGGAGGAGAACAGGACGAACGCCGAGAGACCCATGTCCCGGGTCAGTTCGTGCAGGTTCCAGGCCGCGTCGGCCTTCGGGCGCAGCACGGCCGCCATCCGCTCGGGGGTCAGCGAGTCCAGCACGCCGTCGTCGAGGACGCCGGCGGCGTGCACCACGGCGGTCAGCGGCGGCTCGCAGTGCGCGACCACCTCGGCCAGCGCGGCACGGTCGGCGGCGTCACAGGCGACGATGGCGACCTGTGCTCCCCTCTCCTCCAGGTCGCCGCGCAGTTCCCGGGCCCCTGGCGCCTGCGGACCACGGCGTCCGGTCAGCAGCAGATGCCGTACGCCGTGTTCGGCGACCAGGTGACGCGCCAGCTCCGCGCCCAGCGCGCCGGTGCCTCCGGTGATCAGCACCGTACCGCCCGCGCCGAAGGCGGCCTCCGCGGCCGAGGTGTCACCGGCCGCGGCAAGACGCGGAACCGTCACCTGTCCGTCCCGCACCCGGAGTTGATCCTCACCGGTGGCAACAGCGGACGGCAGCATCCGCAATGACTCGGGCCGCCCGTCCACATCCACCAGAACGACACGACCGGGCAGCTCCGACTGCGCCGTACGCACCAGTCCCCAGACCGCCGCACCCGCCAGGTCCGGCACCGGCCCGGTGGCGTCCCGCGTCACCACGACCAGCCGCGAGCCCACCGTGCCCGGATCGTCCTGCCAGTCCTGCAGCGCCTTGAGCACCCTGCCGGTCAACTCGTGCACGGCGGGCAGCGGATCGGAAGCGTGCGCACGGGCCACGGCCGTGACGGCGACGAACTCGGCGTTCACGGCGCCGGGCAGGAACCCGGCGAGGTTCAGCTCGTCCGGCCCGCGCACCGCCCATGCGTGCTCGACGGTGTCGCCGGGGACGTCGAGGGCGGCCCACTCGGGGCGCAACAGAGCCCTTCGTACGATGTCGTCCGTCACGCCGTCCGTCATGTCGGCCGTCATGTCGGCCGTCATGTCGGCCGCGTCGGCAGGCAGTTCCCTGGTGGCCAGTGAGTCCACGCGCGCCACGAGTCGGCCGGACGGGTCTGCCAGCGTCAGCGAGACCGCGTCCGGGCTCAGTGGGGTGACCTTGACCCGCAGCTGCGTGGCTCCCGAGGCGTGCAGGCTCACTCCGCTCCACGCGAACGGCACCCGCACCGTGCTCGTGTCGGCGGGCGCGGCCAGCAGCGGCGCGTGCGACGCGGCGTCGAACAGCGCCGGGTGGAGTCCGAAGCGACCCGCTTCCGAGGTGTGCGGGGCGGGCAGCCGGACCTCCGCGAAAACGTCGTCGCCGCGCCGCCAGAGTGCGCTGACCCCCTGGAAGGCCGGCCCGTAGGCGAGCCCGGCATCGGCGAGGGCGGCGTACGCGTCGGTGAGGTTCAGCGCCTCGGCGCCCTGGGGCGGCCACGCGGTCGGTTCGACCGCCGCGGCACGTCCGCGGCCCAGCTGACCGGAGACGTTCCGGGTCCACGGGGCGTCCTCGGCGGACTCCTCGGGCCGGGAGTAGATGTCGACCGGCCGCCGGCCCGAGTCGTCCCGCGCACCCACCACGACCTGCACCCGCATCCCCGCGGAACCGGGCAGGGCGAGCGGCGACAGCATCACGAGGTCGTCGACCGCGCCGCAGCCCGTCTCGTCAGCCGCACGCACGGCCATCTCCACGAACACCGTCGCCGGCACGATCACCCTCCCGGCGACGACATGGTCCGCGAGCCACGGGTGGCTCGCCAGGGACAGCAGTCCGGTCAGCACGATCCGTTCGGTGTCCGGCACCGGGAACGCCGGGCTCAGCAGCGCCCCGGCACCGGCCGCCGCCGGGGGCGGTGCGTCCAGCCAGTACCGCTTCCTCTGGAAGGCGTACGTCGGCAGGTCCACGCGCCGCGCGCCGGAATCCGCGTACACCGCCGTCCAGTCGACGGCGGCCCCGGCCCCGTGCAGCCGCGCCACGGCCGACAGCAGCGTCTCGGGCTCGTACGCACCGCCTCGCGTGGCCACGGCGAGAACGGGGCCGTTCGGGGACGCGCCGGTCAGACAGTCGGTGGCGGCCGCGGTGAGTGCCGGTCCGGGACCGAGCTCCAGGTAGGCGGAGACCCCGTCGTCCGCGAGCCGGCACACGGCGTCGGCGAAGCGCACGGGCAGCCGGGCGTGCCGCGCCCAGTACTCGGGCGAGCACAGGTCTCGAGGCTCTGCGGGCCGGCCCGTCACGGTGGAGACGATCGGGATACGCGGCGGCCGGAGGGTCAGCTCGCGGGCGATGTCGAGAAACTCGTCGAGCATCGGCTCCATCAGGGGCGAGTGGAAGGCGTGACTCACGCGCAGCCGTACGGCCCTGCGGCCTCGGGCCTCGAAGCCGGCCGCGACCGCGAGTACCGCGTCCCGCGCGCCCGAGATCACCACTGAACGAGGCCCGTTGACGGATGCGATGGCCACCTGCGCCCCGAACTCCGCGAGCGCCGTGACGGCTTCCTCCTCGGTCGCGTCCAGCGCCACCATCGCGCCGCCGTCGGGCAGCGCCCGCATCAGCCGGCCACGAGCGGCCACGAGCGTCGCCGCGTCGGGCAGATCGAGTACGCCGGCGACATGCGCGGCCGCCAGCTCGCCGACGGAGTGGCCCACGAGCCGGTCGGCTCGAACGCCCCACGACTGAAGCAGCCGGAACAGTGCCACCTCGAAGGCGAACAGTCCGGCCTGCGTGAAGTCCGTACGGTCCACGAGTGCCGCCCGCGGTGAGCCGGGCTCGGCTGACAGCACCGCGCTCAGTGGCTGTGGGAGCCGGTCGTCCAGGTGCCGGCAGGCCTCGTCGAAGGCTTCGGCGAAGACGGGGAAGGCGGCGCGCAGTTCGGCACCCATCCGGGGGCGCTGGGCGCCTTGTCCGGTGAACAGGAAGGCGGTACGGATCTCCGGGTCCGCCAGTCCTCGTACGACTCCCGGTGCGTCCCGGCCCTGCGCGAACGCGCTCAGCGCGTCCAGCATGCGTGTCCGGTCACCGGCCGGCACGATCGCCCGATGGGCGAGTGCGGAGCGCGACACCGCCAGCGAGTGGCCGACGTCGGCGGGCGACAGGCCCGGCCGGTTCGCCACTGCGGCCGCGAGCCGTCCGGCCTGGGCGCGCAGGGCGGTTTCGTCGGCGGCGGAGAGCAGCCACGGCACGGGCAACGTCGCAGCCGTCTCCCGGGAGACGTTCGTCTCGTTCGCCGGCGCCTCTTCCAGGATCACATGCGCGTTGGTCCCGCCGATCCCGAAGGCCGAGACCCCCGCCCGCCGCGACCGGTCCGAGGCCGGCCAGGGCCGGGGCGCCGTGAGCAGTTCCACCCGGCCCGAGGACCAGTCCACGTGCGGTGTCGGCTCGTCCGCGTGCAGGGTGCGGGGCAGCTCACCGTGGTGCATGGCCTGCACCATCTTGATGACGCCGGCCACTCCGGCCGCCGCCTGCGTGTGCCCGAGGTTGGACTTGACCGAGCCGAGCCACAGCGGCTCCTCGCGGCCCTGCCCGTACGTGGCCAGGAGGGCCTGCGCCTCGACGGGGTCGCCCAGCCGGGTGCCCGTACCGTGGGCCTCCACCACGTCCACGTCACCGGCGCGCAGCCCCGCGTCCGCCAGCGCCTGCGTGATCAGCCGCTGCTGAGCCGGTCCGTGGGGCGCCGTGAGCCCGTTGGACGCGCCGTCGGAGTTGACGGCGGAGCCACGGAGTACGGCCAGGACCGGATGACCGCGTCGCCGCGCGTCGGACAGGCGCTCCAGCAGGACGAGTCCCGCGCCCTCGCCCCAGGCCGTGCCGTCGGCCGTCGCCGAGAACGACTTGCAGCGCCCGTCCGACGAGAGCCCGCGCTGCCGGCTGAAGGCCAGAAACGGCTTGGGCGTCGCCATCACCGTGACCCCACCGGCCAGCGCCAGCGAGCACTCGCCCGAGCGCAGTGCCCGCGCCGCCCAGTGCAGCGCCACGAGCGAGGACGAGCACGCGGTGTCGACCGTGATCGCGGGACCGCGCAGGCCGTACACGTAGGAGATCCGCCCGGAGGCCACGCTGCCCGACGAGCCCAGGCCCAGGTGCGCCTCCAACTCGTGGGATCGGGGGAAGCGGGCGGAGTAGTCGCCGTGCATCACGCCGACGAACACGCCGGTGTCGCTCTCGCGCAGCGACGCCGGGTCGATCCCGGCCCGCTCCCACACCTCCCAGGACGTCTCCAGGAGCAGCCGCTGCTGCGGATCCATCGCCAGCGCCTCGCGCGGCGAGATCCCGAACAGCCCGGCGTCGAACTCCGCGGCCCGGTGCAGGAATCCGCCATGGCGCGCGTACGACGTGCCGATCCGGTCGGGATCGGGGTCGTACAGGGCGTCCAGGTCCCAGCCGCGGTCGGTCGGGAACTCCGAGACGGCGTCCCGGCCCTGCGACACCAACTCCCACAGGTCCTCGGGTGAGTCGACGTCGCCGGGATACCGGCAGCCCATGGCGACGATCACGATCGGATCGTCCTGGGGAGGCCGGTCCTGTCCGTGGTACGACCGCGGGCGTTCCTCGGGCTCGCCCTCGCTGAGCGCGACGCGCAGGTACCGAGCCACCTCGGCCGGTGTCGGATGGTCGAACAGCAGCGTCGCCGGCAGGCTCAGACCGGTCAGCGCACCGAGCCGGTCCACCAGCTCGACCACGCCGACGGACGTCATGCCGAGATCGGCGAAGGAGCCGGCCGCGTCGGGCAGGTCGCCCGGCGCGCGCCGGCACACCTCGGCCGTCTCGGAGAGCACCGTCTCCCGCAGCGCACGCTCCCGGTCGTCAGGCACGAGGGGGAGGAGCCGCTCGCGCAGAGCGGTCGGGGCGGTGTCGCCCGCGACCGCGGCGGCCGGAACAGGGGCGACCAGCTCATGCCGGGCGATCTTGCCGGACGCGGTGCGCGGGACGGCGGTGATCTCGCGGATCTCGGCCGGCACCTTGTAGTCGGCCAGCCGGGTACGGCACTCGGCGAGCACCCGCCGTGCGTCGATCCCGCCCGGGCCCGGCACGACGAAGGCCACCGGCACCTCGCCCAGCACGTCGTGCGGCACGCCCACGACCACGGCCTCGGACACACCGGGACACTGCGACAGCGCCTGCTCGATCTCCGTCGGATGGATGTTCTCGCCGCCGCGGATGATCAGCTCGCTGACCCGGCCGGTGAGCTCGAGATGGCCGTGTTCGACGCGGCGGCCGAGGTCACCGGTGCGGTACCAGCCGTCGCTCAGCGCGGCGGCCGTCGCCTCGGGCTGCTCGTGGTAGCCGGTCATCAGGCTCGGCCCACGCACCCAGACCTCGCCCTCGGCCCCGTCCTGGACGTCCTCACCGCTCCCGGGGTCGACGACACGTACGTCCATACCGGGGACCGGGGGCCCGCAGGAACCGTCGACCCCGGGGCCCTCCGGACGGTTCACCGCGATCATGCCGCAGGTCTCGGTACTGCCGTACGCGTCGAGCAGCGGCGCCCCGAGGGTCTCCTCCACGGCCGCCCGCAGTGCGGGGCCGCTCGGGGCGCCGGCCACGACGCACATCCGCAGCGCCGGCGGGGCGTCCCCGGGCGAGTCGACCAGCCGGTGATACGTCGTGGGCACGCCGGCCAGCATGGTGAACGGCCCGCCGAGCCCGTCGTACGCCGTGAGCAGCTCCTGCCGCAGACCGTCCGGCGCCAGCAGATCGCCGGCGATCCTGGCGCCGGCGCCCACGGCCGTCACGCCCAGGATCGCCAGTGAGTGGCCGAAGCTGTGGAACAGGGGAAGCGGCCAGAGCAGCCGGTCGTCGGGCGACAGACCGAAGATCGGGGCGTAGCAGGCGGCCACGGACCACAGCGCGGCCCGCTGCGTGGACAGCACGCCCTTGGGCCGGTGGGTGGTGCCGGAGGTGTACAGCATCCAGGCCGGATCGTCGAGCCCCAGCAGGTCGATCTCCGCGGGCTCTTCGCTCTCGACCGCGCTCCGGAACGGCTGGGCGCCGGCCGGGACCGTGCCGGTCCCGGTGACCAGGACGTCCAAGGCGTCGTACGGCGGTGCCAGGCGCCGCAGTTGTGCGAGGTGCGCGGCGTCGGTGACGACGAAGGCGGCGCCGCTGTCCTCGAGGAAGTGGGCCAGCTCGGCGTCGGAGGACCGCGGATTGAGCGGGACGCCGACCATCCCGGCCCGCAGCACGGCGAGGCAACTCTCCACCATCTCCACACAGTTGCCGAGGCAGATCGCGACGCGGTCGCCACGGCGAAGTCCCGTGCGGGTGAGATACCCGGCCAGCGCGCGCGTGCGACGCTCCAGCTCGGCGTAGGTGACGCTGCGCGAGGAGTCGGAGTAGGCGACCCGCTGCGCCGCCGACTCGGCATGCTCCTTCAACAGCTCCGGCAGCGGCCGGATCAGCTCCTCACGCCACATGGTCCTGCCTTTCAAGTCCTCCACAGTGCAACGCTGTTGAGCCTACGTGGACAGACGGGCCGCGGCTCGCGATGGGCCTCGCGGACGGCAGCGTCAGAAGCGCACGGCATCGCCCTCACCCGCGAGGGCCGTGCCGCTACGACGATCTCCTCGGCCGCGTCGACGAGCAGGCGTCCCGGAAACCCGCCGAGGCCCGCAGCGACGTCGCGCGGGCCGCCCGGGGACTGGCCTGCTTCACGTACGTGACCAGCAGCGCACTGCCCACCACGGACGATCTGCGCGCCCGCGCCCGCACTGTCCTGAAGCACATCGGGGCAGCCGTCCCCGAGGGCAGCGGCCTCCAGGCCCGTGGCCCCCAAGTCTGTTCGTGGACGTGCAGGGCGCGGTCGGGATCGGAGCCGGGTGCTCTCGTCGACCGTGATGGCGAGGTTGATCTGTGCCTCCACGGTGGGCCAGATCCGCTTCAGCATGGCATTGTCGGAGGCGTCCCCGATGGTGCGGTGCAGCGCCCGGCGGGACCCGTCCGGGTCGTCGGCCAGGGCGCGCGCGGCGAGGGTTTCCAGGGCGACGCGGACGGCGGCGGTGTCGGTGATGAACTTCTGGTACGAGTCCGTCATCGCGATCAGCCGCCACGACAGCGACGGCACCCTGCGCGCCGTCGAACTGCACCCCGTCGAACTGCACTGGGACGGCCCGCGCGACACCGACCGCGGCATCCCGCGCCTGGCCGACCCGCCCGCCGCCGACCGAATTCTCCAGCGGCTGCAATGGCTCTCCAAGCCCTTCGGCACGGAGATCGCCATCGGGGAGGGGATCGGTCTCCTCGGGCTCTGAGCCCTGGTGTGATACTCGGCTCAGCGGGGGGCGGTGGCGAGCGCTGCGGCGTACTGCTCGTCGGTCACGGGTTCCAGCCAGGTGGTGCCGTCGCCGTCGGCATCGCCGACGAGCATGGCGATGTGCGCCATGAGGGTGGTGTCGGTGCCGCCGTGCCAGTGCTCCTCTCCGGGCGGGCACTTGACGGTCTGGCCCGCGCTGACGCGTACGACGTCGCCGTCACGGGAGCCGACGAGGCCGACTCCGTCGGTGATGTAGAGGGTCTGGCCGTTGGCGTGGGAGTGCCAATGGGTGCGGGCGCCAGGGGTGAAGCGGACCAGGGCGCTCACCAGCCGGGCCGGCTCGGCGGGGGTCTCGATCATGTTGAGGTAGACGTCGCCGGTGAAGCGCTCGGCGGGGGCCTTGGCGGTGGGGGTCTGCGTGACGATTTCCACGGAAGGGGTTCCTCGCTGTGCGGCTGCGGGGATGTCGTACGGGTCAGGGCTTGAGGAGTGTCTTGACGGCTCGGCGCTCGTCCATGGCCTTGTAGCCCTCGGCGACCTGATCGAGGGGGAGGGTGAGGTCGAAGACCTTGCCCGGATTGATGCGGCCGGTCACGACGCGGTCGATGAGGTCGGGCAGGTAGCGGCGCACGGGGGCGGGGCCGCCGCGCAGGCCGACGTGGGAGAAGAAGAGTTCCTGGCCGTCGACGGCGACGTCGTGGGGGACGCCGACGAAGCCGACGTTGCCGCCGGGGCGGGCGGAGTGCAGCGCCTGCCGCATGGCCTGCGCGGTGCCCACGCACTCCAGCACGCTGTCGGCGCCGATGCCGTCGGTGAGGTCCTTGATCCGGGCGGTGCCCTCGTCGCCGCGCTCGGTGACGATCTCGGTGGCGCCGAACTCGCGCGCCAGCTTCTGCCGGGACTCATGGCGGCTCATGACGATGATCCGCTCGGCGCCCCGCTCCTTGGCGGCGATCACCGCGCACAGGCCGACCGCCCCGTCGCCCACGACCACGGCGGTGGATCCGGGCTTCACCTCGGCGGCGTCGGCGGCCCACCAGCCCGTGCCCATGACGTCGGAGACGGCCAGCAGACCGGGCCACAGCTCCTCGCCCGGCACCTCGTCCGTGGCGACCAGGGTGCCCTGGGCGTTGGGGATACGGACGTAGTCGGCCTGGCAGGTGCTCATGAACTCGCGGTGCAGGCAGTTCGACGGGAAGCCGTTACGGCAGTTGGCGCAGGTGTTGTCCGAGGTCGCGAACGAGCCGACCACGAACTGGCCCGGCTTCACAACCGTGACCTCGGAGCCGACCTCCTCGACGAAGCCCACGTACTCGTGCCCCATCGGATGGGCGTCGCCGATCGGCTCCAGGCCACGCCAGGGCCACAGGTCGGAGCCGCACACACAGGTCACGGCCGTGCGGATGACCGCGTCGGTGGGGTGGAGGATCCTCGGGTCGTCCAGCGTCTCGAAGCGGACGTCACCGGGGGCGTGGATCACTGCGCCGCGCATGAGGGTTCCTTTGCTCACGTGAAGTCGGCCGGTCGGGCGGCCCCGTCCCCGTCTCCGTCTCCGTCGACGGACGGCCGGGGACAGCGCCACGTCCTCCAGGTAACCGCCCCTGGCGACGGCCGGCCAGTCACCGTCGACAGGTGTACCGGCAGTACACCCCTCATGCGGCCCGCCGCACGTACGGTCGAAGGGTGAACAACCAACAGGAGGTCCGCGAGTTCCTCACCTCGCGGCGAGCCAAGATCACCCCCGAGCAGGCCGGACTGCCCTCCGGGACCCGGCGCCGCGTCCCCGGCCTGCGCCGCAGCGAGGTCGCGGCCCTCGCCGACCTGAGCGTGGAGTACTACGCCAAGCTCGAACGCGGGAACCTCGCCGGTGCCTCCCCCGTCGTCCTCGAGTCCGTGGCCCGCGCCCTCCGGCTCGATGACGCCGAACGCGCCCACCTGCGCCATCTGGCCCAGGCCGCCGACGGCTCCGACGCCCTCACCCGCCCCCGACGCCGACGCCCCGCCCGGCAGTGGACCCCGCACCGCAGTCTGCAGTGGACGCTCGACGCGATCACCGCGGGCCCCGCCTTCGTCCGCAACGGCCGTATGGACATCCTCGGCGCCAACGCCCTCGCCCGCGCCTTCTACAGCGACGTCCACGCGAACGCCCACAACCAGGCGAACCTCGCCCGGTTCACCTTCCTGGACCCCGCGTCCCGCCGCTTCTACCCCGACTGGGGCCCGGCCGCGGACGTCACCGTGGCGATCCTGCGCACCGAGGCCGGCCGCAACCCCCACGACAAGGAGCTGCACGACCTCGTCGGTGAGCTCTGCACCCTCAGTGACGACTTCCGCACCCGCTGGGGCGCCCACGACGTCCGCCACCACGGCACCGGCACCAAGAACTTCCACCACGAGGCCGTCGGAGACCTCACCCTCGCCTACGAGGGTCTGGAGATGGCAGCCGAACCCGGCCTCACCGTCACCATCTACACGGCCGAACCCGGCTCACGCTCCGAAGAGGGCCTGCGCCTGCTCGCTTCCTGGGCCGCGGCAGAGGAAACCGCTGCGGGCGCGCCCCGTGGAGGGAACTGACCTCCCCGGGGCGCGCCCGCAGTCCCGCGCCGACTCGCGCCTGCCGGTCTCAGACCAACGGCGAGCGCCGGTCAGTCGACCGGTGTCAGCGCGACCTCGGCGCTGCCCGACAGGGACGGCAGACCGTCCGGGGGCGAGTCCTGGTAGGTGGCGTTGAACACCGCCTTCAGGTTGTCCGCACCGGAGTGACCGCCGTCCAGGAAGGTCTGGAACGATCCGGAGCAGCCGTTGCTCGACGACAGCGGGTGGCCGTGCGAGTCGTGGCCGAGGATGAACGAGACGGTGACCTTCGAGCAGTCCACCGGCTGGTCGTCGGTGACGTAGACCTGCCAGGTGACCGTGTCACCCCAGTGGAACGCCGTGCCGCCGTGCGGAGCCGGGTCGGTGGTGAGCGAGACGACCGGCGCCTTGTTGCCGACCACGATCGGAACGGACGCGGAAGCCGAGCGTCCGGTGCTGTCGGTGACCTTCAGCGTGGCGTCGAAGACGGCGTTGCTGGTGAAGGTGTGTGTCGGGTTCGCCTCCCTGGAGTCGACGGTGCCGTCGGCGTCGAAGTCCCAGGCGTAGCGGAGGGCGTCCCCGTCGGCGTCCTTCGTGCCGGCGCTGGAGAACTGGACCGTCAGCGGGCTGGTGCCGTTGAGGACGTCCGCGGCGACCTTGGGTTCGGGGGTGCGGTTGCCCCGTGTGAAGTCGATGCGGGAGAGCTGGGCCTCGGGCAGCTCCGCGAAGTACCCGGTGCCGTACTCGAGGACGTACAGCGCGCCGTCCGGGCCGAACTCGGCGTCGATCGGACCGTCCGTCCTGATCGAGGGGATCGCGTCCTCGATCTTCTGGACCTCGTTCTTCTTGCCGAGGGTGATGGCCTTCATCTGGTCGCGGGTCCACTCGTAGAAGAGCGGCTTGCCGTCGAAGTACCGGGGCCAGCGGTTCTCGGCCGTGTTCCGCTTGTCGTAGTGGTAGGCCGGGCCGCCCATGGGGCCGATGCCGCCCGTGCCGAGTTCGGGGAACGTCTCGGAGGCGCCGTAGCCGTAGACGATCTCCGCGTCCGTGACCGGGGGCAGCACGCTGCGGCCGGTGTTGTGACGGGAGTCGTTGACCGGCTTGGCGCAGTTGAACGCCCCGCTCGACTGCTGGGTGGCGAAGTCGTAGTCCTGGTACGGCAGGTCCCGGGTCACGCAGAACGGCCAACCGTAGTTGGCGGGGCGGTCGATGACCATCCAGCGGCCCTGGCCGGCGGGTCCGCGGTCGGGGTTGGCGTTGTTGGCGTCGGGCGAGTAGTCGCCGAGGTACAGCTCGCCGGTCCTGTCGTCCACGGCGAAGCGGAACGGGTTGCGCAGGCCCATGGCGTAGATCTCGGGACGGGTCCTGGGGGTGCCCGGCGCGAAGAGGTTGCCCTTCGGGACGACGTATCCGCCGTCGCGCCCGACCTTGATGCGCAGGACCTTGCCGCGCAGGTCGTCGGTGTTGCCCGCGGTGCGCCGCGCGTCGTAGGCCGGATTGCGGCCGGGGCGGTCGTCGAGCGGGGCGTAGCCGTCCGAGGCGAACGGATTGGAGTCGTCGCCGGTCGACAGGAACAGGTTGCCCTTGCCGTCGAAGTCGATCTTGCCGCCGACATGGCAGCAGATGCCGCGGTCGGCCGGTACGTCGAGGATCCTCTGCTCGGTGGCGTAGGCGAGCTTGTTGCCCACGAGCTTGAACCGCGACAGCCGGGTGACACCCTTGTACTTGGCGAATTCCTCGGCCGTCCCGAACTGCGGCGCGTCCCCTTCGTTGACTCCCGCGGTGGCCGGGTCGTCCATGGGGGTGTCGAGGCGGGGCGAGTAGTAGAGGTAGACCCAGTGGTTCTCGGCGAAGCCGGGGTCGACGGCGATGCCCTGCACGCCTTCCTCGTCGTGCTGGTAGAGCCCGGCGGGGCTCTTCTTCATGTCGGCGGCGAGGAAGTTGACGCCGCTCTTGGGGTCGTGGATCCGGACTTCTCCCGTGCGCGCCGTGTGCAGCACGCGCCGGTCGGGCAGGACGGCGAGGGCCATGGGCTCGCCCGGGCGGTCGTTGAGGGTGACCTTCTGGAAGTCCGACGCGGCCGGTGGCACGGGGTCCGACGGGGCGGCTTGGGCTGCGGGGAGAGGCAGAAGCCCGGCGGCTCCGGCCAGCGCAGCCGCCGCTACGAAGGTGACGATCCGTCTGTTACGCACTCAGAACTCCTTCGCTGCAGGGTGGACGCGGGTGAAGGGCCAGGCGCGCTGGGCTCGTTGGACGCCGGAGCGCGCCTGACCGGACATGGCGGGTGACGCTGCGTCAGTTACAGGGGCGCAGGGCGGCGAGGTTGTCGTATCCGACCCGGGCGAACTCCAGGGACTGGCCGGGCACGGTGGTGCTCGGCGCGTTGTCCTGCTCGACCATCGGGTTGTGGTAGTTCATCGCACCCACCCGGGTGAAGAACCTCCGGTAGTCGATGTCGCCCGTGCCGAACGGCACCATGTCGTAGCCGAGGCCGCTCTGGAGGTTGATGACGCCGTCCTTGGCGTGGAAGAGCGGGAAGCGGTGGGTGTTGCGGACCACGAGTGCGGCCGGGTCGAAGACGCGCTCGCGCTGTGAGCCGTCGTGGGCGGTGTACGTGTGGAACTTGTACCGGGCCACGTGCGCCCAGAAGATGTCCAGCTCCAGGTAGACGTTTTTGCGGTCCGTCACGCTCAGGAAGTACTCCAGCTTCCGGATGCCGGAGCTGCGGGTCGGCCGGCCCTGCGCGTCGAGCGGGCCGCCGTCGAGCAGGAAGTCGTACGCGCTGTCGTGGTTGTGGGTGTAGAGCTTGACGCCCTCGCGGCGGGCGATGGCGCCCAGGGTGTTCCACTTCTGGGCGGCGACGTCCCAGTCGGCCCGGTAGGCGGTGTTCGTGGGGTCGGCGCCGGTACCCATGTGCTCCATGCCGAGGATGTTCGCGATCTCCAGCCAGCGCTTGAAGGTGTCCAGGTCGGACGGCGTCAGCGGCCAGGACGGCGGGATGTAGCCGTGGCTGCCCTGTGCCCGCAGCCCGTACGCGTCGAGCCAGGAGCGCATGAGCCTCGCGCCCTTGACGGTGCCCAGATCGGCGCCGCCGGGCGCGCCTGCGTGCTGGCCGTAGCCCGCGAACTCCACCTGGCGGTAGCCGAAGCGCGACAGCTGCTTGAACACCTCGCGGAAGCCGGAGGGCAGGTCGGAGGACAGCGGGTCGCGGCCGATCGCGTCGCGGACGGTGTAGAGGATGATGCCGCGCTTGTGCGGCGGGACCAGAGCGGAACGGCCCCGGTCACCGCCGGCGGCTTCCGCTCTGTCCTGCGCCAGGGCGGGCGCGGCGCCGAAGACCGGGGCGGCGATCGCCGCGGCGCTGACGGCCGTGCAGGTGCCGAGGAAACGACGGCGGCTGACGCCGAGCGTGCGGCGCAGGGCGTCGCCGGTGACGGTTTCGCCGGTGACGGTTTCGTCGTTGAAAGCAGTCACAGTGGTTCTCTCTTTCGTCTTCGTTGTGACGGTGCTGCGGGTGGCCGGCGGCTGTCGCCTCAGGAGAGTCCGGCGAGCCGCAGGAGCAGGGACTTCACTTCGGTGGCCGCGACGCGGCCGGATACTGCGCGGGGGGTGGAGACCAGGACGAGCGGACCTTCTTCGTCGCTCGTGGGGAGGCGGCCGTGGCTGCCGCGTACGGGTGAGGGGTCGAGGGGGACGACGGCGAGCCGATAGCGCATGCCGAGCTTCTTGCGGGCCACCGCCTTGGCCGCCTTGAGCCGCACATAGGGGTCTTCGGGATCCATGAACAGCTCGGCGGGGTCGTAGCCGGGTTTGCGGTGGATCTCGACCAGCCGGGCGAAGTCGGGGGCGCGGGCGTCGTCGAGCCAGTAGTAGTACGTGAACCAGGCGTCCGGTGCGGCGACCGCGACCAGCTCCCCGGAACGCGGGTGATCGAGTCCGTGCGCCTTCTTGCCGTCGTCGTCGAGGACCTCGGCGACGCCCGGCAGGTTCTTCAGCGCCTCGCGGGTGGCTGCCAGATCCTCGGTCCGGCGGACGTAGACATGTGCGATCTGATGGTCGGCGACGGCGAAGGCGCGGGACGTCGTCGGGTCGAGGTACTCCATGCCGTCCTGGGTGTGGACCTCGAGGAGTCCGGCCCGGCGCAGGGCGCGGTTGACGTCGACGGGACGGCTGACGCGGGTGATGCCGTACTCGGACAGCGCCACGACCGTACGGCCCTCCGCGCGGGAGTCCTCCAGCAGCGGGCCGACGACGGCGTCGAGCTCGGCGGCGGCGCGGTGGGAGCGGGGATCGTCGGGGCCGAATCTCTGCAGGTCGTAGTCGAGATGGGGGAGGTAGCACAGGGTCAGGTCGGGCCGGCGGGTGCGCATGATGTGGCGGGTCGCGTCGGCGATCCAGCGGCTGGAGACGATGTCCGCGCCCGGTCCCCAGAAGTGGAAGAGCGGAAAGGTGCCGAACCGCGCGGTGAGTTCGTCGTGCAGGGCCGCCGGGCGGGTGTAGCAGTCGGGTTCCTTGCGGCCGTCGGCGTAGTAGACCGGCCGGGGGGTGACGGTGATGTCGGTGTCGGCGCCCATGGCGTACCACCAGCAGATGTTGGCGACCGTGTAGCCGGGGTGGGCGCGGCGGGCGGCGTCCCAGAGCTTGTCGCCGCCGACCAGGCCGTTGTGCTGGCGCCACAGCAGTACCTCGCCGAGGTCGCGGAAGTACCAGCCGTTGCCGACGATGCCGTGCTCGTCGGGGAGCGCGCCGGTGAGGAAGGTGGACTGCGCGGTGCAGGTGACGGCCGGGAGCACGGTGGACAGGGTGGCCTGCGAGCCGGAGGCCGCCAGTGCCTTGAGGCGGGGCATGTGGTCGAGGAGGCGGGGGGTGAGGCCGACGACGTCGAGGACCAGGAGCGGACGGGGGCGCGTGCTCATGGCAGCTCCGTCAGGCCGAGGCCGGTGAGCAGGTCCCGGGCGAGGGTCAGTTCGGCGGCGATGCCGTCGACGAGCTGGGTCCTGGTGCGGGGGCGCAGCTCGGGCGGGAGGGCCTGCCAGGTGTAGGTCTCGACCTCGAGATGCCGGGTGCGCGGCCGCACACCTCCCACCAGCAGGGTCAGGGCCTCCTCGAGCACGTGCAGGGTGGAGGTGAGCGGTGCGGCGGGCGGGGCGTGCAGGGGGACGTGGAAGTGGGCGCGCCAGGGTGCGTCGTCGGGCAGGGCCTCGCCGGCCAGCGCCTCGCCGAGGTCGTCGGTGCCGCGCAGTCCGGCGGGCGTGAGGGTGCGGGTCTGGTGCAGGAAGCGGGGTTCGGCGAAGGCGGCGAGGGCGTCGCGGACCTCCGGCCGACGGGGTTCCTCGGCGTGCAGGGCCGCCGACAGCTGCGCCTTGGGGATGCCGACGCCGGCCGCTTCGAGCGCGGCCAGCGCCGTCGCCGGGTCCTCGAAGGACGTGGCGAGGTGGCAGGTGTCGACGCACACTCCGACACGGTCGCCGGGCAGGGCGGTGAGCGGTCCGATCGCGTCCGCGGTGGTCTCCACCGTGCACCCGGGCTCCGGTTCGAGGGCGACGCGGATCGATTTGCCGGTCAGCTCCTCGAGCGCGTCGAGCCGTCCCGACAGCGTCGTCAGTGCCGTACCGGCGGTGGCGGCGGCACGCTCGTCGAAGTCGGTGCGCCAGGCGAGCGGAAGGGTGGAGATGGTCCCCTCGGTGACGTCGTCCGGCAGGAGCGCGGTCAGCAGCCGGGCCAGGTCGGTGGTGTGCGCGAGGCGTTCGGAGTCCGCCCAGTCGGGCCGGTAGACGCGGTACTTGACCTCCGCGGCGCCGAAGCCGTCGTAGGGAAAGCCGTTCAGGGTGACCACTTCCAGGCCGCGCCGGTCCAGTTCGGCCCGCAGTCCCCGCAGCGCCACCGGGTCGGTGATCAGCGCGCGTGCGGCGTCCTTGGCGAGCCACAGGCCGATGCCGAGGCGGTCGCGTCCCAGGCATCTGCGGACCGGTTCACAGTGGTCGCGCAGCTGGGCGAGGACACCGTCGAGGGTTTCGGCGGGGTGGACGTTGGTGCAGTAGGCGACGTGGACGGTGGAGCCGTCGGGGTGTCGGAAGCGCATGTCCTACTCGCCTCCGCGCAGGGTGGAGTTGCCCTCGTGCAGGCCCTCCGGCTCCGGCACCTCGAGCCGGAGCCGGCCGCTGAGTCCGTAGAAGGCGACCGGGTTGCGCCACAGCACCTGGTCGACGTCGTCCTCGTCGAAACCGGCCGCGAGCATGGCGTCGGCGGTCCTGCGGGTCTTCAGCGGATCGCTCTTTCCCCAGTCGGCGGCCGAGTTGACGAGGACCTTCTCCGTTCCGTAGGTCCTCAGGATCGCGACCATGCGGTCCTCGTCCATCTTGGTGTCGGGGTAGACGGAGAAGCCGAGCCAGCAGCCGCTGTCCTTCGCGTCCTCGACGGTCGTCTCGTTGAGGTGGTCGAGCAGCACCCGCTCCCTGGGCAGGCTCGACTCGTGGACGACGTCCAGGGTGCGGTGCAGTCCGGCGAGTTTGTCGCGGTGGGGTGTGTGGACGAGGGCGGGCAGGCCGTGGTCGGCGGCGAGCTGGAGCTGGGCGGCCAGCGCCGCGTCCTCGGCCGGTGTCATGGAGTCGTAGCCGATCTCGCCGACGGCGACGACGCCGTCCTTGACGAGGTAGCGGGGCAGCTCGTCCAGGACCGGCGTGCAGCGGGGGTCGTTGGCCTCCTTGGGGTTGAGCGCGAGGGCGCAGTGGTGGGCGATGCCGTAGTGGGCGGCGCGGAAGGGTTCCCAGCCGAGGAGGGCGTCGAAGTAGTCCAGGAAGCTCGCCGGAGAGGTGCGGGGCTGGCCCAGCCAGAAGGAGGGTTCGACGACGGCGCGCACACCGGCGGCGGACATCGCCTCGTAGTCGTCGGTGGTGCGGGACGTCATATGGATGTGCGGGTCGAAGATACGCATCACAGCTCCTTGGGCTCTTCGCCCGTCAGGGTCAGCACGCGACCGAGATCGTCGGGAACGTCGCGGCCGGCGGCCGTCCGCTCGGCCGCGTAGTCGCCGAGCATGCGGGCCAGTTCTCCGTCGCCGGCCGCCCGCTGCCTCCAGCGCGCGACCGCGTCGAGGGGGACGCCGGTGAACAGGCACTTCAGCACCGCGTGGCGCCAGGCGTGCGGATCGAGGTGGGCGGCGGCGTACGGGCCGAGCGCGGCGGAGACGAGGCCGGTGTCGTTGCTCCGCAGGGCGTCCGCGACGAGGTGTACGGCGTGCGGTCCTTCGACCAGGGTCGGCAGCGCCAGGAGCACGGCGCGGCGTTCGGCGCCGCTGCCGTGCCGGTAGAGCCGGGTCAGGGTCTCGACTCCCGCCCGGGCCTCGACCAGCAGCAGCGTACGGACGGCGTCCGCGTGGTGGTGCCCGCAGTGCCGCCCCGCGGCGGCGAACCGCAGCTCCCAGGGGTGGGAGAGGTAGGGGGAAGGGGCCGCCGGTGGTGTTCTCGCCGCGCACGCGGCGTCGGCCAGGGCCTCGTCGAACCAGGCGCGTGCGGCGCGGTCGGGCAGCATCGCGGCGACGTCGTCGGGCGTCCAGGGAGGGGGTTGCGTCATGATGCCGGCACTCCCGTCGTGGCGGCGGCCGCCGTGGTCCGCAGGAACTCGATGGAGGATCGGGCCAGTTCCGGCCCCGCGTGGGAGTGGCGGGGCAGTTCTACGACGGTGAGGCCCTGGTAGTCGACGGCGGCGAGGGCGTCCAGCACGGGCGGGAAGTCGATCTCGCCGTCGCCGAACGGCAGATGCTCGTGCACCCCGCGGCGCATGTCCTCGATCTGTACATGCCGCAGCCAGGGCGCACTGGCACGGACGCACTCCGCGGGCGGGGCGGGCTCCGCACACTGGCAGTGCCCGATGTCGAGGGTCAGGCCGAGAGCGGAAGGGCTGTCGAGCGAGGTGCGCAGGTGGTGGAAGTCGGCGAGGGTGGCGAGGAGGTGGCCCGGTTCGGGTTCGATCGCCAGCGGCACACCGGCGGCGGCCGCGGCGTCGAGCACGGGCGCGAGCGCCTCCTGAAGACGCTGCCACGCGGTGTCGTCGTCGGTTCCGGGCGGGGTGACGCCGCTGAAGCAGTGCACGGCGTGCGCTCCGAGGTCCGCCGCGACACCGACCGCCGTGATCAGCAGCCGGGTGCGGGCGGCACGCCCGGCGGGGTCCGGGTCGAGCAGCGACGGACCGTGCTTGCGGTGCGGGTCGAGTACGTAGCGGGCGCCGGTTTCGACGGTCGCGGTGAGCCCGAGTGCGCCGAGCCGACGGGCCAGCCGGGCGGTACGGGCGGCGAGATCGGGGGCGAGCGGGTCGAGGTGCATGTGGTCGAGCGTGAGCCCGACGCCGTCGTACCCCAGGTCCGCGAGCAGGCCGAGGGCGTCGTCGAGTCGGAGGTCGGTGAGGCCGTTGGTGCCGTAACCGAGGCGGAGTCGAGGCCGGCGGCTCATGTGGGACTCACTTTCCGTGCGAGTGCGCGGGCCACGGGTGCGAGCCCCAGCAGGGCGAGAGCGGTGCCGTTCGCCCCGGACCGGGCGGCGAGCGCGGCCTGGAGCGGGATCATGGCCCGGATCCCGCCGCCGACGGCACGCCGGGTGAGCGGCGGGGACGGGTTGAGGGCGGCATGCAGGCAGGGAACGGCGGCGGTACGGACGTACGCGGCGGCCGCCCCTGCGGGGACGATCCCCGACGACGCGCCGGTCCGTCCGGTCCGTGCCGACAGCAGGCCGAGCGCGGTGGTGGCGCCGAGGGCGGCGAGGGGTGTGCGCGTCGAGCCGCCGTGCGCCTCGTGCCGCGATACGGCGGTCACCGCATAGGTGTGGGCGGCCAGCGCGAGAGCGGAGGCGGCGGTGCGGAGGGCGGGTGCGGTCGATGCCGTGTCGGTGGCTCTTCGGCGGGACCGCGTCGCGTCGGGAGCCGACATGGTGGCCGTGGCGCCGAGCAGGAGGTCCAGGGCGCGGGCCGCGGCCATCGCCGCCGGGGCCGCGGCGGTGTGCTTCGCCCAAAGGTCGTACGCCCAGACCGTGGCGGTCAGAGCCGAGGCCGGCCCGAGTGCGGGGCGGCCGGCCCGGGCGGCGAACGTCAGGCCCGCCGCCGTCAGGAGTCCGGCCGCGCCCAGCGCCGCCGTCGGAGAGATACGGCCGGAGGGGAGGGGGCGATGAGGACGGTCTACGGCGTCCTCGTCTCGGTCGGCCCAGTCGTTGAGCGCCATGCCCGCCTGGTAGAGGCAGAGCGAGGCGAACACGGCGTACGCCGTGCCCCGGTTGGGCCGTAGCCCGGCGGCCGCGGCTCCGGCGAGGGCGTCACCGGGCACGGTGAACAGCGCGGGGACACGGAGCAGTTCGGCCCAGTCCCGCAGCCGCGCCCGCGGAGAGCGGTTCACTGTGCCTCCCGCAGGCGGTCGGCGAACGACAGCAGCGCGGCGAACTGCTCCGACAGGGCCGACGGGCCGGCGTCAGGGTCCTTGAAGTAGAAGCCCAGTTCCGGAAGCGGGCCGGACAGGCCCGCCTCGTGGGCGCGGGCGACCAGGCGGGCTAGGTCCAGGACGAGCGGTGCGGCAAGGGCCGAGTCGCAGCCCTGCCAGATGGTCTGCAGGATCATGCGCGAGCCGAGGAAGCCCTCGAAGGCGACGTGGTCCCAGGCGGTCTTCCAGTCGCCGAGCACCGGTACGTCGTCGATGTGCACCTCACCCTGCGGGGTGTGCCCGAGGGTTTCGGTCAGGACGCGTTCCTTCCCGGCGTTCTTCGCCGCGGCCGCGCCCGGGTCGGCCAGCGCCGCCCCGTCGCCTCCGCCCAGCAGATTGGTGCCGGACCAGGCCCGTACCTCCAGGGCGCGCTGGACGAACATCGGGGCGAGCGCGGCCCGCAGCAGCGTCTGGCCGGTCTTGCCGTCACGACCCGCGTGGGGAAGTCCGGCGGCCGCGGCGGTGCGCGTGAGGGCCGGGGCGCGCAGCCCGGTGGACGGTGTGAAGTTGACGTAGGGGCAGCCGGCGCGAAGGGCGGCGGCCGCGTAGAGGGAGCTGGGCGGCAGCCGTACGGCGTCGGGCGCGGGCAGCGGCTCGGTGGAGGAGACGTTGACGACGACCACCCGTGCCAGGGCGTGGCGCACCCGGAACGAGGTGAGGTCCGCGGCGAGGTCCGCGATGAGTTCCTCGTCGCCGCGGGTGTCGCCCGGGAGCGGGCCTCCGAGCCGTATCTCCTCGTCCGCGGCCTGGAGTTCGGCGCGCACGGCGGGGGCGAGGCCGTGCGGCAGGACGCCCGCTTCGGTGAGGTGTTCGGCCCGCTTGGGCAGCGGACCGTGGGCGGTGTCGTGGCCGCCGAAGACGAGTGAGTCCAGGGACGGCAGACCGGTGCCCTCGAACGGTGGAGTCTCGGTGACCATGCCGGTCGGCGGATGCAGTTGGGCGGTGACCGCCGCGCATCCGGCGACGGCAGTGGTGGCCACCGATCCGCGGGCTCCGACGAACCAGACACCGGTGCGCGCGGTCCGCTCCCCGGTGCGGGGCTCCGATGCGTTCCCGTCGTTGTTCACGGGCTGCCTCCCTGCCATGTCGATGGTCCGATGCGGGTGGAGGACGGGGGCGGGGCTCTGGGCCTGTCGCCCACCGCCGGCACAAGGGCGGCTTTGGCCGCGGCCGAGGAGGGACGCTCCGTGGTCGGCGCGGTCACAGCGTGCGGGTGGGCGGCGAGAAGGCCGCCGGTGAGAAGAATGAGTGAGGTGGACCGTAGTCCCCTTCGTCCTGGACGGAAACCCTTCACGCAACGAAAGCGGCGAACTTTTTCCCGCTCCAGGACAAAGCCGTATCGGGGCAGCGCGGACCACCCCGACGGCTCTCGGCGTCCGGGGAAATCAGCTACGGTCCGGCCTAGTTGTCGCCGCCTGCGAAGGCGGCGTCGAAGGACGCCGAAGGCGGGTCGAAGTCGAACCGCTTCAGATGCGCGAGTGCTCGCGGCGCGCCTACGAGGCGGTCCATGCCGGCGTCCTCCCACTCCACGGAGATCGGCCCGTCGTAGCCGATCGAACGCAGCATCCGGAACACGTCCTCCCAGGGGACGTCACCGTGCCCGGCGGAGACGAAGTCCCAGCCGCGCCGCGGATCACCCCAGGGCAGATGGGAGCCGAGCCGTCCGTTGCGTCCGTCCAGACGCTTCCGGGCCTCCTTGCAGTCGACGTGGTAGATCCGGTCCCGGAAGTCGTAGAGGAAGCCGACCGGGTCCAGGTCCTGCCAGACGAAGTGGCTGGGGTCGAAGTTGAGCCCGAAGGCCGGCCGGTCGTCCACCGCCTCCAAGGCACGCCTGGTGGTCCAGTAGTCGTAGGCGATCTCGCTCGGATGGACCTCGTGGGCGAAGCGGACGCCCTCGGTGTCGAACACGTCCAGGATCGGGTTCCAGCGCTCCGCGAAGTCCTCGTAGCCGCGCTCGATCATGCGCTCCGGTACCGGCGGGAACATCGCCACCAGATGCCAGATCGACGATCCGGTGAAACCGACGACCGTGTCGACGCCGAAGGCGGCCGCGGCCCGCGCCGTGTCCTTGATCTCGGCCGCGGCACGCCGCCGTACCCCCTCCGGCTCCCCGTCGCCCCAGATGCGGGCGGGCAGGATGCCCTGGTGCCGTTCGTCGATGGGGTTGTCGCAGACGGCCTGGCCGACGAGATGGTTGGAGATCGCCCAGCAGCGCAGGCCGTACTTCTCCAGCAGGGCGTGTCGGCCGGCCAGGTAGGCCGGATCGGCCAGGGCCTTGTCGACTTCGAAGTGGTCGCCCCAGCAGGCGAGTTCGAGGCCGTCGTAGCCGAATTCGGCGGCCCGTCGGCAGACCTCCTCCAACGGCAGATCGGCCCACTGACCGGTGAACAGGGTGAACGGGCGTGGCACGGTGCCTCCCAACGGGGTTCCTGCCGGTTCCCTAACGGACTTCGGCCTCGACGGCCTGGACGGGGGTGTAGACGGAGTTCTTCTGCGCGCTCTCCTCCACCGCGGAGAGCACCCGCTGCACCTGCAGACCGTCGGCGAACGACGGCATCGGGTCGGTGCCGGTCGCGATGGCCTCGACCAGGTCGCGGGCCTGGTGGGCGAAGGTGTGCTCATAGCCGAGCGCGTGGCCCGGCGGCCACCAGCCCTCCAGGTACGGGTGCTCGGCCTCGGTGACGACGATCCTGCGGAACCCCGCCGTGGCGGCCGGCTCCCGGTAGTCCAGGAAGTACAGCTCGTTGAGCCGCTCGAGGTCGAAGGCGAGCGAACCGGACGCGCCGTTCACCTCCAGTCGCAGGGCGTTCTTGCGCCCCGAGGCCATCCGGGTCGCCTCGAACGTGGCGAGCGCCCCCGAGGCGAGCCGACCGGTGAAGACGGCCGCGTCGTCCACCGTCACCGGACCTCGCGGGGTGGCGGCGCCGTCGAGGCGGGGGCGTTCCTTGACGAAGGTCTCCAGCTGGGCGGAGACACCGACCAGCAGCTCACCCGTCAGATACTGCGCGAGGTCGACGATGTGCGCGCCGAGGTCGCCGAGCGCCCCCGACCCCGCGTGCTCCCGCTGCAGCCGCCAGGTCAGCGGGAAGTCGGGGTCGACCAGCCAGTCCTGGAGGTAGCTGACCCGCACATGGCGCAGTGTGCCGAGCCTGCCGTCGGCGATGAGCCGGCGAGCGTAGGTGAGGGCGGGCACCCGCCGGTAGTTGAAGCCGACCATGGCCACCTGCCCGCGCGAGCGGGCCGCGTCGGCGGCGGCGACCATGGCTTCCGCCTCGGCGACCGAATTGGCCAGCGGCTTCTCGCACAGCACGTGCTTGCCCGCCTCCAGCGCCGCGATCGCGATCTCCGCATGGCTGTCGCCCGGTGTGCAGATGTCGACGAGTTGCACATCGTCGCGAGCCACGAGGGCACGCCAGTCGGTCTCCGCCGCGGCCCAGCCGTGCTTGTCGGCCGCCGCCCGCACCGCCTGCGCGTCCCGGCCGGCGATCGCGGCCAGGACCGGCCGCAGCGGCAGGTCGAACACGTGCCCAACGGTGCGCCACCCCTGTGAGTGCGCGGCTCCCATGAACGCGTAGCCGACCATGCCCACACCGAGTGCCGGCGGTGCGGTCCGACCGTCCCTCTGTTCCATACGGATTCCTCCATGTCGGAGTGTCAGTGACTCATCGCTGTGTTCGTGGGCCCGCGGCCCGGACCGGTCAGATGAAGCCGGTCGGCAGGTACTGGTCGACGTTGTCCTTGGTGACCACGGCCGAGTACAGCGTCAGCGAGGAGGGGATCTCGAACTCGGCGAGGCCGCCGACGCCCTTGCCCTGACCGAGCCCCCGGGCGAGGTCGATGGCGGAGGCGGCCATCGTCGGCGGGTACAGGACGGTCGCCTTGAGCACGCTGTTGTCGGCCTTGATGGCGTCCATCGCGGACTTGGCCCCCGCGCCGCCGACCATCAGGAAGTCGTCGCGGCCGGCCTGGTCGATGGCGCGCAGCGCGCCCACGCCCTGGTCGTCGTCGTGGTTCCACAGCGCGTCGAACTGCGACTGGGCCTGCAGCAGTTGCGCCATCTTGGCCTGACCGGACTCCACCGTGAAGTCGGCCGCCTGACGGGCCACCTTCTTGATGTTGGGGTAGTTCTTCAGCGCGTCGTCGAAGCCCTTGGTGCGCTGCTGGGTGAGTTCGAGGTTGTCGAGGCCGGCGAGTTCGACGACCTTGGCGTTCGGCTTGTCCTTGAGCCGTTCGCCGATGAAGTGGCCGGCGTTGAGACCCATGCCGTAGTTGTCGCCGCCGATCCAGCAGCGGTACGCCTGGGGGGAGGCGAAGACGCGGTCCAGGTTGATGACGGGGATGCCGGCCTTCATCGCCTGCAGGCCGACCTGGGTGAGCGCCTTGCCGTCGGCCGGCAGGATCACCAGGACGTCGACCTTCTTGTTGATCAGTGTCTGGATCTGGCCGATCTGCTGGGCGATGTCGTTGGAGCCCTCGGTGATCTCCAGCGTGACGTCGGAGTACTTCTCGGCTCGCGACTTGGCGTTGTCGTTGATGGCGTTGAGCCAGCCGTGGTCGGCCTGGGGGCCGGCGAAGCCGATGGTGACGGCCTTGCCCGGCTTGTCGTCCGCGACCGGGGCGTTGTCCGCGGCCTTTTCCTGGTTCGCGGGCTCATTGCTGGTGCAGGCCGTCAGCAGCGCGCCGGCGGAAACGGCGGCGGTGCCGAACAGCAGTGATCTGCGGCTGGTGGAGGGGATTCGTGCCATGGCGGATCGACCCTTCGACTGGGCGGTGCGCGTCGGATGGGGAGGGAGAAAAGGGGCAGGTGAGGGGTGCCGGACGGCGGCGTCAGGTGTCGCCGTGCGTCGAGCGGCGCTGGACCAGGACGGCGGCGACGATGATGGCGCCCTTCGCGATCTGCTGGACAGCGGTCTCGAGGTTGTTCAGAGCGAAGATGTTGGTGATCGTGGTGAAGACCAGAACACCGAGGACGGAGCCGAGGATGGTGCCGCGACCACCGCTGAGCAGGGTGCCGCCGATGATGGCCGCGGCGATGGCGTCCAGCTCGTAGAGGTTGCCGTTGGTGTTCTGCCCCGAGCCGGCGAGCACGATCAGCATGAACGCGGCGATACCGCAGCACAGTCCGGACAGCAGGTACAGGTACAGACGCTGGCGGCGCACGTCGATGCCGGCGAGGCGGGCCGCTTCCGCGTTGCCGCCGACCGCGACGGTGCGCCGGCCGAAGGTGGTGCGGTTGAGCAGCAGCCAGCCGATGACGGTGACCGCGGCGAAGATCAGGACCAGGGGCGGGATGCCGAGCACATAGGAGTCCCTGGCTCCGAGATCGAGCACGGATCCGACGGTCACGATCTGGGTGCTGCCGTCCGTGATCTGCAACGCCAGGCCCCGGGCGGAGGCGAGCATCGCCAGCGTCGCGATGAACGGCACCATCCTGCCGTAGGCGATCAGCAGACCGTTCACGAGACCACAGCCCACGCCGACGGTGACGGCGGTGAAGAGGATTCCCGCGAAGCCGAACTCCTGCGTGGCCACGGTCGTCGCCCACACCGAGGCGAGCGCCACGATCGCGCCGACGGACAGGTCGATCCCGCCGCTGGTGATGACGAACGTCATCCCGACGGTCACGACGCCGATCACGGACGCCTGGGTGAGGACGAGCTGAAGATTGCTGGTCGCCAGGAACGCGTCCGGTGCGGTGATCCCACCGACCGCGACGAGGACGGCGAGGACACCGAGCAAGGACAGGCTGCGCACGTCCCACCGCAGACCGAGTCGGCGCGAACTCCCGGGTCCTCCCCCGGACTTGGCGGCGGATGTCGGCGTTTCCTGCTGCGCCGCAGTGGCCGGCTGCGTCATGGCGTCGGGCTCCCTTCCATCACAAGATCGAGTACACGGTGCTCGTCGAGCTCGCGGGCGTCCGCCGTGTGCACGACGCTGCCTTCCCGCAGGACCAGCACCCGGTCGGCGAGACCCAGAACCTCGGGCACCTCACTGGACACCAGCAGTACGGCCAGGCCCTCGTCGGCCAGCCGCCGGATCACCGCGTAGAGCTCCGCCCGGGCGCCGATGTCGACACCCCTGGTCGGCTCGTCAAGGAGCAGCACCTTGCAGCCCCGCAACAGCCAGCGGGCGAGCACCGCCTTCTGCTGGTTGCCGCCGGACAGGGTCCTGATCGCGGCATCGGGATCGTCCGGCCGCAGGGACAGTTCCCGGACCGCCCCGTGTGCCGCGGCCCGCTCGGTACGCCGGTCGAGCCAGCCCGCGCGGGCGAACCGGGACAGGGTGGAGACCGAGACGTTGCTGCTGACGGACTCCAGCATCAGCAGGCCCTGCGCCTTGCGTTCCTCGGGGGCGAGGCCGATGCCGGCGCGGACGGCGGCGCGGACGCTGCCGGGGCGCAGCGGGGTACCGTCGACGAGGACACGGCCGCCGTCGGGCCTGCGCGCCCCGTAGATCGTCTCCAGGATCTCGCTGCGCCCTGACCCGACGAGCCCGGCCAGACCGACGATCTCACCGGGCCGCAGCTCCAGATCGACGGGCGCGAACTCCCCTCGCCGGGTCAGCCCTTCGACTCTCAGCACCGGTTCCCTCCCCGCGGCGAAGCCGGCCTCGGGGCGTTCGGGGAAGACGTACTCCACCTTCCGCCCGGTCATCAGCGCCACGATCTCCTCGGTCGGCGTCGACTCGGCGGGCAGACCGCCGGCGACCGACCGGCCCTCCTTGAGGACGGTGACCCGCTCGCCGATGCGCCGGATCTCCTCGAGACGGTGGGAGATGTAGATGACGGCGACACCGTCGGCCGTCAGATCGCCCACGATCCTGAAAAGGTTGTCCACCTCCTCGGGGTCGAGCGCCGCCGACGGCTCGTCCATCACGATCAGCCGGACGTCGTGGGACAGTGCGCGGGCCATCGAGACGATCTGCTGCTGCGCCGCGGACAGTTCGCCGACGAGCCGCGCGGGATCGATCTCCGAGTGCCCGAGGCGTTGCAGCAAGCGCGCGGTCGCCGTGCGGGCGGCGGAGCCGCGCACGACGAACCCGGCGGAGGTGGGTTCGTGCCCGAGGAAGACGTTCTCCGCGACGGACAGCCCCTCGATCAGGTCGAGTTCCTGGTAGATGGTGGCGATGCCGAGACGCATGGCGGCGATCGGCGACCCCAGGGTCACGGGCGCGCCCCGCCAGGTGATCTCGCCGCCGTCGGGCTGGTGGGCTCCGGCGAGCACTTTGATCAGAGTGGACTTGCCGGCCCCGTTCTGGCCCAGGAGGCAGTGGACTTCGCCGGCCTGGACCTCGAGATCCACACCGTCCAGGGCGCGAACGCCGGGGAACGACTTGGTGATGCCGGACATGGTGAGCAGGGGTGGTTGTGGTGCCATGAGGAATCCCCTCGGCAGGTGCGGGCCGTGAGCGGGCAGGGCCGGGCACGGTGGTTCGGGTACCTGGGCGGCTCTGGAGAGCCCCTGGCGTCGCGGGCGCCGGGGCGTGGGGGCTGAGCAGGGCAGGGCAGGGCAGGCCTGAGGGTTCGGCGGCCATGCCGTGGTGGGAGCCGGCCGCCGAGGTGTCATAGGTGGTTACGGCGGGGCTGTGGAGGGTGAGGTGGCTCTAGGCGTGTCGCGGTGGCTCTAGGGCGTGTTGTGGTGACTCGAGGATGTTGCGTTGCCCATGGGTCGGGCAGACGTCAGGCCGGTGAGAAGACGTGGTCGCTGATGAGCCGGGCCGCGCCGATGACTCCGGCCGCCGGTCCCAACTCGCCCAGCACGATCGGCAGGTTGCGGGTGGCCAGCGGCAGGGACTGCCGGTACACCTGGGTCCGGACGCTGGCCAGCAAGGTGTGCCCGAGCCCGGTCACACCGCCGCCGATCACCACCAGCCCCGGGTTGAAGAAACTGACGAGCCCGGCGATGACCTGGCCCAGGCGCCTCCCGCCCTCCCGGATCAGTTCGAGAGCCACCGGGTCGCCCGCCGCCGCGGCAGCCGACACGTCCTCGGCCGTCAGCCGCCCGGCCGTCTCCAGCCTGGCGGCGAACTGCGCCGACCGGCCCTCACGCGCGGCCTGCTCCGCGTCGACGGCCAACGCGGCGCCGCTGAAGTGGGCCTCCAGGCAGCCGCGGTTGCCACACGCGCACGTGCGGCCTTCCGGCTCCACCTGGATATGGCCGATGTCGCCGGCGCTGCCCGTCGTCCCGCGGTAGACCTCGCCGCCGACGACGATGCCGCAGCCGATGCCGGTACCGATCTTGACGCACAGGAAGTCGCCCACGGAGCGTGCGACGCCCGCGTGCTGCTCCCCCATCGCCATCAGGTTCACGTCGTTGTCGACCATGACCGGGCAGCCGAGTTCCTGGCTGAGCGCCTCCCGGACCGGGAAGCCGTCCCAGCCCGGCATGATCGGCGGCGCGACCGGTACGCCCTCGGGGAAGCGGACCGGCCCCGGGACGCCGATTCCGGCGCCGTCGAAGCCCTCCGCGACACCGGAGGCCTTCAGCTTGGCGGCCATCGACAGCACCTGCTCGAAGACCGCCACCGGCCCCTCCCGGACGTCCATGGGCTGATTCAGATGCCCCAGGACCTCCAACTCCGCATTCGTCACGGCGACATCGATCGACGTGGCACCGATGTCGACACCGAGGAAACGCAGCGTCGGCGCCAGCCGGATGTTGTGCGACCGCCGACCGCCCCGGGAGGGGGCCAGTCCGTCGGCGACCACCAGTCCCGTCTCCAGCAGCCGGTCCACCTCGACTGCCAGCTTCGAACGGGACAGGTCCACCAGATCACCCAGCCGGGCACGAGAGTTGGACCCGTTGTCACGCAGTAGACGAAGCAGCCGCGCCTGATGCGCGTTCTCAGGTCGAGCAGTCATCCGTCTCACGATCCCTCCTCTCTCCGCCGCCTGCTTCGTCAGGCTGTCGGAGAGGAACGTAACAACGATTTTCCAACCTGTGAAGTAGTTACGCACGAGTAGGGTGCCACTTTTTCCACGCACAGGACAAAGTGCGGGGGTGACCGGATACAGTGCGCGAGAAGGCAGCCCGGTCAGGGAGGGAAACGTGACCGACACCAGCAACGCCCGGCCCGCCGAGGGGGAAGCGCAGGCGCCGAGGCAGGGCCGACTGCACCGCCTGATGCGCTACCTCCCTCTGATCGCCCCCGTCCTGCTGTGGGCCGTGCCCTGCTGGGTGCTCCTGTACGGCGGCCAGCACTGGCCGCTGCCCGTCACGCCGGCCGGCACCGCCCTGTTCGCCCTCGGCCTCGTCGGTATGCCGCTCGCGATGGTGCGCGGCCACGGCCGGCGCCAGCAGGACCGGGCGGCGATCCTCGGTGACACCCTGCTGGGCACCAGCTGGGTCCTGTTCACCTGGTCCGTTCTGCTCGGCGTCCTCTTGCGGCTCGCCCTGGCCGTGGCCGGCGTCGGCGAGAGCCAGGACCGGGCCCGCATCGTCACATGGGCCGTCCTCGGCGCGACCGCCGTGCTGCTCGCCTGGGGGTACGCCGAGGCCCGCCGGGTACCCCGCGTGCGCCGACTCAAGGTGCGGCTCCCGCGACTGGGCGCCGGGCTGGACGGCACCCGCGTCGTCCTCATCACCGACACCCACTACGGACCGCTCGATCGCGCCCGCTGGTCGGCACGGGTGTGCGAGACGGTGAACACCCTGGAAGCCGACCTGGTCTGCCACACCGGCGACATCGCGGACGGCACGGCCGAACGCCGTCGCGCCCAGGCCGTGCCCCTCGGTACCGTGCGGGCCACCCGGGCCCGGGTCTACGTCACCGGCAACCACGAGTACTACAGCGAGGCCCAGGGCTGGGTCGACCTGATGGACGAGCTGGGCTGGGAGCCGCTGCGCAACCGCCACCTGCTGCTCGAACGCGGCGGCGACACCCTCGTGGTCGCCGGCGTGGACGACGTCACCGCCGAGTCCTCCGGCCTGGCGGGCCACCGCGCCCACCTCGCCGGAGCCCTGAACGGCGCGGACCCCGACCTCCCCGTCCTGCTCCTGGCACACCAGCCCAAGTTCGTCGACCGGGCGGCGGCCGCCGGCGTCGACCTCCAGCTCTCCGGCCACACCCACGGCGGCCAGATCTGGCCCTTCCACCATCTGGTCCGCCTCGACCAGCCCGCCCTCGCCGGCCTCAGCCGGCACGGCACCCGCACCCTCCTCTACACCAGCCGCGGCACCGGCTTCTGGGGCCCGCCGTTCCGCGTCTTCGCCCCCAGCGAGATCACCCTGCTCGTGCTCCGCTCCCCGCACCCGCCCATCAGCTCGGCGAGCGGGCCCAGTCAGCCGGCGTAGCCGCCGGAGATCTGCAGAGCACCGTTCAACACCACCGTCACAGCGGTGAACCCGCCCGGGTTCGTCCACTGGACGGTCTCGGCACGGAGCCGCAAGAACGCCGTGGACCGGACCGCCCTGGGCCAGGCCGCCCTGGGCGCCGCCCGCGTCACCGGGCAGCCGAGGGCCGTGGGCGCCGTGCACAACCTGCTCGGTATCGCGCACATCCGGCAGAGCCGCCCCGCCACCGCGACCGCTCACTTCGAGCAGTTCCTCGCGCCGGCCGAGGCCGCCGACTGGGCCGGAGGGCGCCGCCACCGCGCACACCGATCTCAGCATGGTCACCCGGATCAGCGGCCGGCTGCGGCGCAGCGCGGAGCATCCGGAACGGGCGACGGAACTCGACCGGCGGAGCGGCCTGCCGGACGGGCACCCGGCCGCCCTCGGCAACCTCGCGAACGTCCTGCGCCACCTGGGCCGTCTGCCGGAGTCACTCGACTGCTTCCTCCGGGCGAAGGGTCTTCCGGCGGACCTG
Source organism: Streptomyces sp. NPDC005820 (assembly GCF_040630255.1). Classification (NCBI taxonomy): domain Bacteria; kingdom Bacillati; phylum Actinomycetota; class Actinomycetes; order Kitasatosporales; family Streptomycetaceae; genus Streptomyces; species Streptomyces sp. NPDC005820. The sequence continues at coordinate 7,676 of NZ_JBEXXE010000032.1, read as the reverse complement.
GACAACCAGCACAACCAGCTGCACCGGCAGACCAACCTCGGCCGCACCCGCCACCGCCCTCTGCGACCAGGACGTCGACGAGTACTTCCGGGCCGCCGCCCGTGTGACCCGCGGCAGCGTGCTCCTCGCCCTCGGCCGCGAGGGCGAGGCCCTGACCGTCCACCGCACCCCCCGCGCCCTACTGGCGCAAGGCTTTGGAGATCTTCGACAGGCTCGGTGCCCCCGGCGCCTCGGAGGTACGGCAGCGGCTCGCCGGGATCTGTCGATAGATCAACCGATAGATCGGTCAATGTTCACCAATCCTCAGGGGGCGCCGTTCCGAATCCTCGGGTGTCAGGGAAGTTGGCATGGAGGACGGACGGTATGACACCTATCTCCAGGAGCGGTGCGGGGCGCAGGGGCCTCGCGACCCTCATAGCGGGTGCACTGGCCGCCGGGGGACTCGCAGCAGCCGGCGTGGCGACACTGGTACCGGGGGCGGCTTCCGCGTCCAGTCACCGGGAGGCACCGCTGATCTCGGGACAACCGCGGTACGACAACACGGACGTGTACGCCTTCGTCAGTCCGGACAATCCGGAGACAACGACGATCATCGCGAACTGGATCCCGTTCGAGGACCCGGCGGGCGGCCCGAACTTCTACACGTTCGCGGACGACGCCCAGTACGACATCCACATCGACAACAACGGTGACGCGCAGGGCGAACTGCTGCTGCGCTACACCTTCAAGACGCACACGAAGTCCAAGAAGACGTTCCTGTACACCACAGGCCCGGTCACCAGCCTGGACGACCCGGACCTGAACGTCACGCAGACCTACGACATCGAGCTGTTCAAGCTGCACAACCAGCAGGTCGTGTCGGAGAAGAAGCTCGCCGACGACCTGCCGGTGGCTCCGTCGAACGTCGGCAAGGCGTCGATGCCGGACTACGGCGTGCTGCGAGGGCAGGCCGTCCGTCAACTCGCCGACGGTGTCCGGACGTTCGCCGGCCAGGCAGACGACCCGTTCTTCCTGGACCTGCGCGTGTTCGACCTGCTGTACGGCGGGGACCTCTCCGAGGTCGGCAACGACACCCTCAAGGGCTACGACGTCAACTCGGTCGCCCTGCAACTGCCCACAGACATGATCACCGAATCGAAGCACCAGCCGGTCGTGGGCATCTGGTCGACCACCCAGCGGAAGAACGCCCAGGGCTCCTACCAGCAGGTCTCACGCCTGGGCAACCCGCTGGTCAACGAGGTCGTCAACCCGCTGAAGGACAAGGACAGGTTCAACGCGTCCTCGCCGTGGAACGACGGCCAGTTCCTGAAGAACGTGACCGATCCGGAACTGCCGAAGCTCATGGAGGCCGTCTACAAGATCAAGGCGCCCGCAGGACCGCGCAACGATCTCGTCGATGTCTTCCTCAAAGGCGTCAAGGGCCTCAACCAGCCGCCGAACGTGCGACCGGCGGAGATGCTGCGCCTGAACACCTCGATCGAGCCGGCCGCCGAGCCGAAACGGCTCGGTGTGCTCGACGGCGACAAGGCGGGCTTCCCGAACGGGCGCCGGCTCACCGATGACGTCGTGGACATCGCGCTGCAGGTCGTCGAGGGTGAACTGGTCGGTTCCGCGAACGACTTGGGTGACGCCGTCGACGTCAACGATCAGAAGTTCGGCGACTCCTTCCCCTACCTGGCCGAGCCCGTGGCCGGTTCACGGGGCCCGCTCGCGAAGGGCACGACCGGCGGCAATGACGTCCTCAACCAGGTGGGCGACGCCCTGCGGCCGGCCGACTCCGCCGACGGCACACGCAACACCGGCCTGATCGCCGCGTCGGCAGCCTCGGGCGCGGTGGGGATCCTGCTGATCGGCCTGAGTCTGGCGTGGTGGCGTCGTCGTACGCAGCGGCCGAACTGAGCGGCACGACACGAACGGCGCGGTGAGAGACAGCGAAAGAGGGCGGGAGTCACCGAGAGGGACTCCCGCCGTCCTGTGTCGGCGTCCAAGACGGACGTCGAGTCGCCGTCGGTGCGGGCGAGCAGGTCTGCGGAGAGGTGCAGGTAGGCGGTGGCGGCGCGGTCGGGGCGGCGGCAGGTGTGGGCCCGGTGTGCGGCGAGGTCGACCCGGGCGCGCATCGAGGGGTACTGGCTACGCAGCAGATCCAGGTCGCCGTAGGCCCGCCACATCTCCCCGGGGCGGAGGCGCGGCGGGCGGCTTCGTCGGCGGGGTCGGGCACGAAGTCGGGGACGGTGCCGCCGGCCCACTGGTCGGCGCCAAGTCACGCAGCCACTTGGCGGTGACCGGCCGGGGCGGGGTTCCGCTTCGGCCGGTTCGAACGCCGGTAACGGTTCTTGCGCCCCGGCCGACCGTGGTTGACGCGGTCGGCCGCCCTCACCCGCAGCAGGCCGGCGCCATGGACATCGCGTTGATTTCGGGGTTATCGTCGGCTGCATTCACTGAAAGCGACTTTTACCATGTGAGAGTAGAGGCTGTCGTGGGATGGTTGGGGCTGGATGGCAGCAGGGCGCTGGTGATGGGGGCCGGAGGCCTGGGCGCGGCGTGCGTGCGGGGGCTGGCGGAGGCCGGGGCGCGCCTCGCCGTCGTGGACGTGGACGAGTCGCGGCTGAAGGCGCTGCGGGACGCCCCGGCGCTCGCGGACGCCGACCTGCGCGTGTTCCGTGCGGATGTGGCGACGTCCGAGGGGTGCGAGGAGGTCGTCGCGTCGGCGGCCGCCGAACTGGGCGGACTCGACGTGCTGGTGCACGCCGTCGGCACGAACGATCGCCGTCCGGTGGTGGACACCCCGGACGAGGTGTGGGAGCGGATCCTGGCCCTGAACCTGTCCAGCGCGTTCTACGCGGGCCGGGCCGCCGGCCGGCTGATGCGCGGGGCCGACGGGGGCAGCATGGTGTTCTTCTCCTCGGTCTCGTCCCGGCTCGCGCACAAGCACCACGCCCCGTACGCGGCGACCAAGGGCGGCCTGGACCAGATGATGCGGGTGATGGCGCGCGAGTGGGCGGCCGACGGCGTGACCGTCAACGCGGTGGCGCCCGGCTACACGGAGACCGAGCTGACCAGGGAGTACCTGGACCGCCCCGGGATGCGCGAGGAGATGGTCGGCCTGGTCCCGGCCGGACGCCTGGGCACCCCGGAGGACGTGGTCGGCGCGGTGCTGTACCTGGCCTCACGACGGTCGTCGTTCGTCACCGGGCAGGTGCTGTACGTCGACGGCGGCCGCACCCTCGTCTGAACCGGCCGGCCTCAGCGCCCGCCGAGCAGCAGCGTGATCTCCCGGCAGGCGTCCAGCAGGGGCGGGCGCAGTTCGTCGAGCAGCCGGGCGACGGGGAACTCCATCGCGGGCACGGCCACGTTGACGGCGGCCACCACCGTCCCGGACGCGTCACTCACGGGAGCCGCCACCGACCGCAGCCCGTAGGCGAGTTCCTCGTCCTGCACCGCCCAGCCGCGCTCGCGGATCTCGGCGAGGGCGGGCCTGAGTCCGGTGAGCGACCGGATCGCGTTGGGCCCCGTCGCCCCGGCGAAGGAGGTCTCGCCGAGGTGGTCCGCCAGCCGGTCGTCGTCCAGGCCGGCCAGCAGGACCTTGCCGATCGAGGTGGAGACCGCCGGAAGCCGGGAGCCGACCTGGATGTTGGCGGTCACCAGGTCGTTGTTGCGCAGCCGGATCAGATACAGCACCCGGTCGTCGGACAGGGTGCCGAGGTTCACGGTCTGGCCGGTCGTCGCGGCGAGCCGGCGCAGCGGTCCGTCCGCCAGCTCCACCAGGTCCATGCCGCGCAGGGCCGCGAAGCCGAGCGTGAGGACCTTCGGCGCGGGCCGGTAGGCGCCGTCCGCCAGCTGCTCCAGGAATCCCTCGGTCACCAGGGTGGCGGCCATCCGGAAGGCGGTCGGCAGCGGGATGTCGGTCGCGGCGGCCATGTCGGTGAGTTTCATCGACGGGCGCTGCTCGGAGAACAGCGCGAGCAGCCTGAGCCCCTTGGCCAGGGCCTCGACGTGGTAGCTGCGCCTCGGCGGGGAGTCCTCGGCGGGCGGGGAGGTCGGTTCATCACGCGGCGGCACTCGGGGCTCGCTTTCCGGACGGGCACATGCCTGACGGGCACTTTCACTTTCATTGTATGGAAGTCGATATCACGCAGGAAACACGCACGGGACACGGAGGGCTCATGGGAGCACGACTGGCCGGGCTGGCGCCCGGCGAACTGGACGCGGAACAGCGGGAGGTCTACCGGGCCATCACCGGCGGCCCGCGCGCGGCCGGACCGCAGGCCTTCGCGCTGACCGATCCGGACGGGCAGCTGCGCGGGCCCTTCAACGCCATGCTGCTCAGCCCGCCGGTGGGACACGCCCTGCAGGCGCTGGGCGCGGCGGTGCGGTACGGCTCCGCGCTGACCGACCGGGCGCGGGAGCTGGCGATCCTCGCGGTGGCGGCGCACTGGAACAGCGCCTTCGAGCGAGAGGCGCATGAAGCGGTGGGCCGGGCCGTAGGCCTGACCGGCCGGGAGCTGACCGCACTGCGCACCGGGACCGCGCCGGACCTTTCCGACCCCGGCGAGCGGGCCGTCCTGCGGGCGGCCTCCGCGCTGCTGAGCCGGGGCACGTTGGACGACGAGGAGTACGCCGCCACCGTGTCCGCGGTGGGAGAGCGGGCGCTGTTCGACCTCACGACCCTGGTCGGGTACTACGCCACCCTCGCCCTTCACCTTCGCGTTTTCGCAGGTGAGGGGCCTTGACAGGGCACTCCACCCCGTCAATACTCAAGTCGAATTCACTCAGTGAACTACACTTTCACTCCTCGAAAGTAGGGCGCCCGTGAAACTGATCACCTTCGACGACGGACGGGTCGGCAGGCTGGAGCTGGAAGAGCGGCTGGTACTGCCGCTGGAGGTGCCGAGCACCCGGGAGTACTTCGAGCGCGAGGGCAAGGTCACGGAGACCGGTGAGCGGCTGTCGCTGGACGATGTGACACTTCGCGCGCCGATCGTGCCGAAGAAGTTCTTCCACACCTCCGGCAACTTCCGTGAGCACGAGGACGAGTCGAAGAACGTCGACTGGTCCCACCCCATGCACAAGGGCATCGTCTTCTTCCAGAACGTGGACGCGATCGTCGGCCCCGACGAGCCCGTGATCCACCCCGAGCACCTGACCGGCGAGCTGGACTACGAGCTGGAGATCGCCGTCGTCCTCGGCAAGCCGGGCAAGTTCTTCGGCGTCGACGACGCCCCCGACCACATCGCCGGGTACGTCGTCTTCAACGACATCACGGCCCGTGACATCCAGCGCCGTGAGATGGAGTCCGGCGTCTTCTCCTTCTGCAAGGCCATCGACACCTTCTGCCCCGTCGGCCCGTACATCGTGACCGCCGACGAGATCCCCGACCCGCAGAACCTCGACATGGAACTGCGGGTCAACGGCAAGGTCCGGCAGAAGTCCAACACCAGCCGCATGTCGGTCTCCATCCCGCACCTCGTCGCCTACCACTCCCCGCAGGGCTACAGCGCCGGCGACCTGATCACCACCGGCACCGTCCAGGGCGTCGCCGGCTTCAGCGGCGACCCCGACATGTACCTCAAGCCCGGCGACGTCGTCGAGGCCGAGGTCGAACGCCTCGGCATCCTGCGCAACCCGGTCGTCAGCTGGGAGGACGGCCACGGCACCCCCGTACCGAAGAAGGTGGACTGGTGAGGTTCGGCGTACTGGACGGCCGGGCCGTGGTCGTCCGCGGCGACCTGGCCGCGGACATCCGCCAGGCCTCGCGGGGGCAACTGCCCGACGATCCAACGGCCCTGATGGAGCAATGGGCCCGGCTGCGCGACCGGGCGGCCGGACTGCCCGGGAGCGCGTACGACATCCGGGTCGACCCCGCCGCGCTCGGCGCGCCGGTGCCACGCCCCCGGCAGGTGTTCGCCGTCGCCCTCAACTACCCGCCGCACGCGGCGGAAGCCGGCTACACGCCGCCCGCGGAGCCGCTCGTCTTCACCAAGTTCCCGGCCTGTGTCACCGGCCCGCAGACCACCGTCGCGCTCCCGCCGGGCAAGGTCGACTGGGAGGTCGAACTCGTCGCGGTCGTCGGCCGGGAGACCTACCGGGTGAGTGAGGACCGCGCCTGGGACGCGGTGGCCGGCCTGACCGTGGGCCAGGACCTGTCCGAGCGCGTCAGCCAGCTCCAGGGGAAGCCGGCCCAGTTCAGTCTGGGCAAGTCCTTCCCGGGTTTCGGTCCCACCGGTCCCGTCCTGGTCACCCCGGACGAGTTCGACGACCCCGACGACCTGGAGATCACCGGATTGCTCAACGGTGAGGCCGTGCAGCACGACCGCACCAAATCCATGATCTTCCCCGTGCCGGAGCTCATCGCCCGCCTCTCGGCCGTACTGCCCCTGTTCCCCGGCGACCTGGTCTTCACCGGCACCCCGGCCGGCGTGGGCAACCGGATGAACCCGCCCCGCTACCTCACGCCGGACGACGAACTCGTCAGCCGGATCGAGGGAATCGGCGAGATCCGGCAGCGCTTCACGGCCCCCGAAATCATCTGACCCGCACAGACAAGGATCACCATGTCCGACCACACCCCGATCCCGCGCCGCTTCGAAGGCCGTACCGTGCTGGTCACCGGCGCCGGCACCGGATACGGCGCCGAGATCGCCGTACGCGCCGCGCAGGAGGGCGCCCGGGTCGCCGTCCACTACCGCAGCTCCGCCGCGGGGGCCGAGCAGACCGTCGCCCGCATCAAGGACGTCGGCGGCGAGGCCTTCACCGTCCAGGCCGACATCGCCGTCCACCAGGACGTGGTCCGGATGGCCGAGGAGGTCTTCGACCACTTCGGGGGCCTGGACGTCCTGGTCAACAACGTGGGTGACGTGGCGGGCGACCAGATGTCCTGGCGCGATCTCACCGAGGAGTCCATCGACCACGTCCTCGCCGTGGACGTCAAGGGAACCATGCTCTGCGTGCACGAGTTCGGCTCCCGCATGCTCCACCAGGGCCACGGCGCCATCGTCAACATCGGCTCCACCGTGATCGTGCGCGGCAGCTCGCGGGCCCCGCAGTACGCCGCCGCGAAGTACGGCATCCTCGGCATCACCAAGTCCTACGCCCAGGCGTTCGCCCCGCATGTGCGGGTCAACACCTTCGCGCCCGGCTTCATCGAGACCGAGACGCTCCTGAACCGCGCCGACTGGAAGGCCGGCCGCCGCGAGGACATGATCTCCAAGACGCCGATGGGCCGTGTCCCGGGACCGGCCGAACTCGCCGGCACCGCCCTCTTCCTCGCCACCGACGACGCCGCCCACATGACCGGCGTCTACCTCAACGCCGACGGCGGCTTCAACATGATCGGCGCCTGAGGAAGGCCGCCTTCCGCCTCCTCCTCCGCCGGACCACACCAGAACGACTTTCCGAGGACCCTCCATGGACAAGGTCTGCGCGAGCGCCGCGGACGCGGTGGCCGACATCCCCGACGAGGCGTCCCTCGCGGTCGGCGGCTTCGGCCTCAGCGGTGTGCCCGAGTTCGTCATCCGTGCCCTCCACGAGCAGGGCACGAGCGGCCTGCACGTCGTGTCGAACAACTGCGGCGTGGACGGGCGCGGCCTGGGCGTCCTCCTCGCCGACGGCCGGATCGCCCGGGTGACGGGCTCCTACGTGGGTGAGAACAGGGAGTTCGCCCGCCAGTACCTGTCGGG